>WHST01000009.1 GCA_009379955.1 Streptosporangiales bacterium
CGCGAGGCACCGCCCGCAGCGACGCACCACCATCCACCCACGACCAAGCTCAGCGGCATCCAGCCGGTGAGCCAGCCCACCATGCCCAAGCTCACCTCAAGCCCGGACTTGACTTCGACCTCATAGGTTGGTCAGGCGGCGTCGGAGCGTTCGCCGAGCCAGGGCTCGAACCCGTCGTCCGTGGCGGACCAGTACCGCTGCCCCCGCGCGACCTCGGTGTCGGTCAGCACGCAGTCGGCGAACGCGGCACGCACCGGCACGGCGTCGTCGAGCCCGGTGATCACCAGCCGGGTGCTCGGCGCCGTGCCACCCCAGCCACCGGCGGTGCCGATGCTCAACTGGCCGCCCGCGCCGTCCCACTGGCACACCGATCCCGGCCTGGTGGGGAGCCAGAACCGTCCCCGGCCGCGCAGGCGACCCATCGCCAGCGCGGACAGGTTCGTCCGCAACCGGTCGGGGTGCAGCGGCCGGTCCGACCGCAGGTCGAGGGTCCACGGTGGACGGGTCGCCTCCCCCGGCGCCGCCGGTCGCACCCTGGGGTGGACCCGGCGCGGGTCGATCCGCGCCGCCGCGACCGCCGGGTCGTGCCTGCGGCGGAAGAGTGCCCCGACGTCGTACGACTCGACCCCCGCCGACACGGTCATGCGGTCACCGGCCAGATGGGCGATCACGTCGACCGAGCCGGGGCCGGCGCCGGGGCTCAGGACCGCCGCCACCACGTCGGCGTGGTCGAGCTGTCCGGCCAGCGTCTCGCCGACCGATCTCCTGTCGGTGGTCGCGAGGTGCAGCCCGCGGTCGGCCAGCAGGTCGTCGCCGAACACGTCGTCGAGGAGGGTGGCCGCGTCGACGACGCCGAGCACACAGGCCACGACCGTCGCGTCACCGGCGGAGGCGATGCCGCCGACCGCGACGGACGGGTCGGTCGCGAGCGGCAGGGCGAGCACGATGCCGCGCCACCTGCCGCTCCTCGCGAGGCGACGCAGGGAAGGGACGATGTCCTCGCGCAGGGCGCAGGTCAGGCACGGATGGTCGAGATGGACGACCTCGTCCTCGACGAGGCCGGCCGCGGAGTAGGCAGTGCGCCGCATCTCACCCGTCGCGGCCGCTCGCGTGAGGTCGTGGCTCAGCACGACGACGTCGGGGCTCTCACAGGTGGCGCAGAACGACACCGCGTCGCGGAGCACGGGGTCGACGGCCGCGACGACGACCACGGGAACCTGCCTCACACCGAACCTCCTACCACCGGTCACATCGGGTTCGTCCCGGTGACCGATCCTCTCATAAGTTTGACAACCGTTTCCATTAGCGGGAGGCTTTTCGACGTCGCTCTGTTCGTGTCACTCCCCGAGGAGGACCTGTGCCCGGTCCGCATCGCCGCCGCCTCCAGCAAGCTGCCGTGCTCGCGTCGGCCCTTGTCATGGCGCTGCCGTTCGCGGCGGCGTGCGGATCGGGCCAGTCCGCCACCACCGACACCGGCGGCAGGCTGCGCGTCGTCGCCACAACGACCCAAGTGGCCGACTTCGCCCGCAACGTCGGCGGCGACCGCGTCCATGTCACGCAGCTGCTCAAGCCGAACGTCGACCCGCACGACTTCGAGCCCGCGCCCGCCGACCTGCAGGCCATCAGCAAGGCCGAACTCGTGATCGAGAACGGCGTCGGCCTGGAGGAGTGGCTCCACGAGACCATCGAGTCCGCCGGCTTCGACGGCGCCACGGTCGACGCGAGCAAGGGCGTGACCCTGCACGAGGGCGGCGCGGAGCACGAGGAGGGAACGCAGGAGCATGAGGAGGGCGGCGAGGAAGCCGAGCACGAGCACGGCGAGGAGGACCCGCACATCTGGCAGGACCCGCGCAACGCGAAGAAGATGTCGGCGACGATCGCCGCGGCCCTGGAGAAGGCGGACCCGTCGCACAAGGCCGAGTACCAGGCCGACCTCGAGTCGTACGAGGACAGGCTGGACCGGCTCGACGCCGACATCGCGAAGCAGATCTCGTCCATCCCGAAGGACCAGCGCAGGCTGGTGACGAACCACGACGCCTTCGGGTACTACGTCGAGCGCTACGACCTCACGTTCGTCGGCTCGATCATCCCGAGCTTCGACACCTCCGCCGAGCTCTCCGGCAAGGAACTCGACACGCTCGTCGGCAAGATCAAGGCCCAGCACGTCAAGGCGGTGTTCTCCGAGGCGAGCCTGCCGCCGAAGACCGCGGAGACGATCGGCACCCGCGCGGGCGTCACCGTCGTGGCGGGCGAGGACGCCCTCTACGGCGACACCCTGGGACCTGCGGGCTCCGACGCCGCCACGTACATTGCGATGATGGAGCACAACACCAAGACGATCGTCGGAGCGTTGCGTGGCTGAGGCCGAGACCGCACTGTCGCTCGACGACGCGTACCTGGCGTACGGAGCCACCCCCGTCGTCGAGCGCGTGCACGGCCGGATCGGCGTGGGCGAGTCGGTCGCCCTCATCGGTCCGAACGGTGCCGGCAAGTCCACCCTGCTCAAGGGCATCCTCGGCCTGGTACCTCTCGTCAGCGGCAGCATCACCGTTCTCGGCACGACCCCGGCCAGGGCCCGCGGGCGGGTCGGATACGTCCCGCAGGCGGACACGCTCGACGCGGAGTTCCCCGTCACGGCCGCACAGGTGGTCCTGATGGGCAGGTACCGGTCGATCGGCTGGCTGCGCAGGCCCGGACGGCGCGACCGTGCCCTCGCACTCGACGCTCTCGACCGCGTCGGGCTGCGCGACCGTGCCGCCGACCGGTTCGGCTCACTGTCCGGTGGCCAGCGCCAACGGGTGCTCCTCGCCCGCGCCATCGTCGGCCGGCCCCGGCTGCTGCTGCTCGACGAGCCGACCGGCGGGCTCGACGCCGTCAGCCAGGCGGCCCTGCTCGACGCGCTCGCCGAGCTGAAGGACGACGGCGTCACGGTCGTCGTCTCCACCCATGACCTGTCGCTCGCCCACCTCGCCTGCGACGAGGTCTGCCTGCTCAACAAGCACCAGTTCGCGTTCGGACCGGTGAAGTCGACCCTCACGCCCGACAACCTGCGCGCGACGTACGGCGGTCACGCCCTCGAGCTGCGCGGTGACCAGGTCATCGTGGCGCAGGGCGGCTGAGCGTTGCCGCACCGATGAACCCCGGCCTGCTCTACCAGACCCTCATCGAACCGTTCCAGCTGCCGTACATGGCACGGGCGCTCGTCGAGCTCGTCCTGCTCGGCGTGCTGGCCGGCACCGTCGGGGTGTTCGTGCTCGTCCGCCGTCTCGCGTTCGTGTCCGACGCGCTGACGCACACCGTCTTCCCCGGCGTGGTGATCGGCTACCTGCTCGCCGGCGACAACGGCATCTTCGTCGGCGCGCTCGTCGCCGGCGCCGCCACCGCGGTCGCGCTCACGCTGCTCACCCGGAACCGCAGGGTGACCGAGGACGCGGCGATCGCCGTCCTGCTGACGAGCATGTTCAGCATCGGCGTCGTCGTGGTCTCGCGACGCAGCTCGTACACCGCCGACCTCACCGCGTTCCTCTTCGGCCGGCTGCTCACCGTCTCGGTCACGGAGATCGTGCAGACGGCCGTCGTCGGCGTGGTCGTGGCCGCCGCCCTCCTGGTCGCCGGCAAGGAGCTTGTCCTCCGCGCGTTCGACCCGGAGGGGGCCCGCGCCCAGGGGTACCGCGTCGGCGTGCTCGACCTCGTGCTCAACGTCCTCGTCGCGCTCGTCGTCGTCGCGGCCGTCCGCGCCGTCGGGTCGGTCCTCGTCATCGCGCTCCTCATCGTGCCCGCTGCCGCGGCCAGGCTCCTCACCCACCGGCTCGGCGTCCTCGGCCTCCTCGCGGCCGTCATCGGGGCGGTCGGCGGGTGGCTGGGCCTCGTCGCCAGCTGGAACGCCTCGATCTACGGCGGGGTGCGGCTGGGCTCGGGAGCCACGGTCGTGGTCGCGATCGTCGCGATCTACCTGGTGATCCTCGGCATCTCCCTGGTCGGCCGTCGGGTGCTGCGCCGCCGTTCGGTGACCCGCGCCGACGAGCCCGTCGCGGCCCCGCTGGTGGGGGCGGGGAGGTAGCCGGTGCTCGACAGTTCGCTCACCTACCCGGTCGTCGAGGTCGTCCTCGTGGCACTGCTCGCATCGGCCGTCGGCGTCCACGTGGTGCTGCGTCGCCGGGCGTTCTTCACCATGGCGATGACGCACGCGACGTTCCCCGGCGTGGTCCTCGCGTCGATGCTCGGGCTCAACCTGTACCTCGGCGGGGGCCTGTTCGGCCTGCTCGTCGTCGCAGGCATCGCCGCGCTCGACCGGCGCAGGGATCAGGACTCGACCGCGACGACGGGGGTCGTCCTCTCGGCCGGCTTCGCCCTGGGCGTCCTGCTCGTCTCGACCCAGCCGGGGTTCACCAGGGACCTGTCCGGCTACCTCGTCGGCTCGATCCTGACCGTGCAGGCGTCCGATGTCGTCATCACGTCGGTCATCTGCGTCGCGGTGCTCGGGACGCTCGCTGCAACCGGCCGGGTGCTGCTGTTCGCGGCGTTCGACCCGCTGGGCGCCACGGCCGCCGGCTACCGGGTCGGGCTGCTCGACGCCGTGTTCCTCGTCGTGGTCGAGCTGACCGTCGTGACCTCGGTGCCCGCCGTGGGCACGATGCTGGCGGTCGCCCTGATCGTCGGGCCCGCTGCGGCGGCGCGGCTGTGGACCACCAGCACGCTGACCATGACCCTCAGCGCCGCCGTCATCGGCGTAGGGTCGGGACTCACGGGCCTGCTGCTCTCCGAGTACGTTCGGGTGCCGGCGGGCGCCGCGATCACCCTCATCGCCACGGGCGCGCTCGGCGTCTCCCTGCTCGCGGCGGGGGCGCGCCGAGTCCTGGGTCGTCCGCGACCGGCGGCGACGGTCGAGAGATAGTGGGAGCCGCACGACTATGAGCTATGGGAGGACGGCCGTGCCAACAGCATCGCGGAACGCCGACCCCGAGTCGCGCACCCGCCGCAGGACCCGGCAGGGCTCGCTCGTCACCGAGGCCCTCGGCAGGGCCGACGAGTTCCAGAGCGCGCAGGAGGTCTTCGCCACGCTGCGCGCCAACGGGCACAACATCGGCCTGACGACGGTGTACCGCCACCTCACCGACCTCGCGGAACGCGGAGCGGTCGACGTCCTGCGGTCGGCGGACGGCGAGAACTGGTACCGCCAGTGCGAGATCGAGGCCCACCACCATCACCTCGTCTGCCGGTCATGCGGCCGTACGGTCGAGATCAAGTCGAGCTCGGTCGAGAAGTGGGCCCAGCGGGTCGCCGAGGCCGAGGGCTTCTCCGAGGTCAGCCACACGGTCGAGGTCTTCGGCCTGTGCAGCGCCTGCAGCCGATGACGACAGGCGTCGTACGACACGTCGGCTATTGACAACGAATCTCGATCTCTATACTGACGCGGGTGTCGACACGCACGCTGCCCGAGGAACGGGTCACCACCACCCGCCGCTGGCCGGTCGTCCTGGCCGCGGCAGTGGTCCTCGTCGCGGTCGTCGTCCGTCTCACCGGCACGAAGGTCGGCTTCCTCGATGTCCCGGCCGTGCAGGCGTGGACGACGGTGTTCGTCGCGATCGTCATCCAGGCGACACCCTTCCTCGTGTTCGGGGTGATGGTGAGCGCGCTGATCGCGGTCCTGGTCCCACCGAGCTTCTTCACCTACGCGCTGCCGCGCAACCAGGCGCTCGCGGTCCCCGTCGCCAGCCTCGCGGGCGCGGTCCTGCCCGGCTGCGAGTGCGCGTCGGTCCCGATCGCCCGTCGCCTCGTCTCCCGAGGAGTTCCGCCGGCGGCGGCACTGGCATTCCTCCTGTCGGCTCCGGCGATCAATCCCATCGTCATCGTGGCGACGGCCGTGGCCTTCCCCGGTCGACCCGAGATGGTGCTCGCCAGGCTCGTGGCGTCGGTGGCCGTGTCGATGACCGTCGGATTCATCTGGATCAAGCTGGGCCGCCCCGCGTGGACGATGGTCAAGCAGCGCCCGGAATCGGTCGGACGCACCCGGCTGGAACGGTTCGCGTACGAGACCAGACACGACTTCCTCCAGGCCGGCGGGTTCCTCGTGATCGGGGCGATGGCCGCCGCCGCGCTCAACGTCCTCGTACCCCAGAGCATCCTGACCTCCATCGCCTCCTCACCGTGGCTCAGCGTCCTGGCGTTGGGCCTCCTCGCGGTGCTGCTCGCGGTGTGCTCAGAGGCCGACGCGTTCATCGCCGCGAGCCTCACCTCGTTCTCCCCCACCGCCCAGCTCGCCTTCATGGTCGTCGGACCGATGGTCGACGTGAAGCTGATCGCCATGCAGGCGGGCACCTTCGGCCGCGCCTTCGCCCTGCGGTTCGCGCCGCTGGTGTTCGTGACGGGGATGGTCGCCACCGCGGTGGTCGGCCTGGTGCTGCTGTGAACGGGAGGACGTCGTGAACCGCAACGCGCAGAGCCTGCTGCTCGTCGCCGCCGGCGGGGTGCTCATCTGGATCACCGTCGACGGCACGTACGTGCGCTACGTCAGGGAGTCGGCGCTCCCGTGGATCCTCTCGTCGGCGATCGCCCTCGTCGTGATCGGGCTCGTGCTGCTGTGGGCCGACAACGAGGCGAAGCTGGCGGCCAGGGTCCTCGGCGAGGCTGAGCTGGCGAGACGCGCCGCACCGGTACACGAGCACGCCGACGACGACCACGGGCACGGCCGGATGAGCGGCATGGTCCCGTGGTTGCTCGTCGTCCCGCTGCTCGCCCTGTTCCTCGTGCAGCCGCGCGAGCTCGGCGCGTACACCGCGGAGCGCACCAGCAGCAAGAGCGTCGAGAAGCCCGCCGACGAGTACGCGTACGGGCCGCTCGTGGGCAACGACCCGGTCGAGGTCCCGCTGATCGAGCTCAACCAGCGTGCCGTCTACGGCGGGGAGAAGACTCTCACCGGCCGCACCCTCCTGGTCAGCGGCTTCGTCACGAAGCGAGCGGACAGCGAGACCGGCGAGTTCTACGTCAACCGGCTGTTCATCGCGTGCTGCGCCGCCGATGCCCTCCCGGTGCGCGTGCACATCACCGGAGCGCCGCAGGCGTACAAGACGGAGACCTGGGTCCAGATCACCGGCCGCTACGTCGGCAACGAGTCGTTCCCCGACCCAAACCTCGACCCGTTGCCCACGATCGAGGTCGACAGCATCAAGCGCATCGCCGTGCCGGACGAGCCGTACGCGACCTGAGCAGCTTCGGAGAAGGCAACGGCCACGACCGCTGCGACACTGAACCGATGGACATCAAGAAGCTGCGGGCCTGGTGGGCGCACCGGCAGGGACTCGACGGCACCCTCCTCGGCGCTGATCCGGGCGAGGTGCTCGCCCGGACGGGATGGGCGCGGTCGGTCGGCGGCGTCAATCCATACCTCACCCTGTTCAGCCGCGCCGGCACCGGCCGCGACGACGTCGACCGAGCCGTAGCCGATCTCGCCGTCCACGAGCTCCCGCGGCCCGCGGCTGTACGTACGTCGTCCCGGCGGCGCACTTCGCCCTCGCGCTCACGGCGGGTGCCGGCTTCGCCGGTGTCGACGTGGCCAAGGTGGAGAAGCTCGGCGTGCCGCGCGAGGAGATCGACCGGCTCTGCGACGCGGTGGTCCGCGCGCTCACCGGCGAAGGCCCGCTCGACCCGCGCGGGCTGCGCGAGGTGCTCGGCGACGCCGTCCGCAGCCTCGGTGACGAGGGGAGGAAGAAGGGCGTCACGACGACGCTGCCCGTCGCCCTCGGCCTGCTCCAGGCGCACGGCGATATCAGGCGCGTCCCGCTCGAGGGGCGCCTCGACCGGCAACGGTTCGCCTACGCGCACTGGTCGCCGTCCCCGCGCGCCGACTTCACGCTCTCCGCGGCGGAGGCGCGCACCGAGCTCGCCCGCCTCTACTGGACGTGGACGGGTGGCGCGACGCTGAAGCAGTTCCGCTGGTTCTCCGCCTACACCGCGGCCTTCGTCCAGGCGGCCGTCGGGCCGCTCGGTCTCGTCCCGCTCGTCGACACCGACGTGCTCGCCCTCCCCGACGATGCAAAGGCGTACGAGGAGTTCACGCCACCGGCGACGCCGCACTACGCGGTGGTCGCCTGGATCGACGGCATCTCGCTGCTGCGTCGCGACCTCGCCTCGCTGCTCGACGAGGGCGACACCGCGCGCGACCTCGGCTCGATCGACAAGCGAGCGCTCGGCGCGCTGTCCGACCTACCCGCACAGGGCATCGTCGACCGCGGACGCCTGGTCGGCCTGTGGGACTTCGATCCCGACACCGGCGAGATCGCCTGGACGTCGTTCGCTCCCGCCGACGACTCCCTGCGTGCCGAGGTCGCGCGCACCGAGGCGTACGTGCGCGACCAGCTGGGCGACGCCCGCGGCGGCAGCCTCGACACGCCGTCGTCGCGGCGGCCCCGCCTCGACGCCCTGCGCGCGATGGGGCACTGACCGGCTCAGTACACCGGCACCTGCACGGCGGCGCCACCCGCGAGTGCGGACCGGTGCGCGCAGATCCCCGGTGCCGTCCAGCGGGCCGCGGTGCGCGCGTCGACCAGGGGCGCCCGGTCCTCGACGATGCTGCGGACGAACTCGTGCGCCAGGAACGGGTGGGAGCCACCGTGGGCCGCGCCGACGCTCGCCGGTGCGGGCATGCCGGCGAGCTGGACCTCGCACGGCCGGGTGAACCGGGTGAGCGGTGCGGGCAGCCGGTCGGGACGGTCGGGCGGGTCGAGCTCCCGGGCCGCTACCTGGTTGCCCCTGCTCCCCTCCGCCGGGCCGGTCATGTCGTACAGGGTCAGGGGCCCTTCGTTGTCCGGCGGCCACTCGACGCCGAGGTGCTCGCCGTAGAGGGCGAAACCCTCGACGTAGCTGCGCGCGGTCTGGAAGAACGACATCGTGACGTCGACGAGGACGTCGCTGTCGCGCAGGCTGAACAACCCGACCTCGGTGGGGTACGGGTTGTCGAACCCGCCCGTCGCGCGGCGCTCGGCGAGGCGGCCGGCGCCCTGGCAGCGCACCGACTCCACGCTCGTTCCCAGCAACGCCAGCACGGGCGAGAGCGCGTGGGTGACGTAGTGCATCGGCGGGAAACCCTGCCAGTAGGCGGGGAAGCCGTCGAGGTTCTGGATGTGGAAGCCGCGGTACAACGTCAGCGAGCCGAAGTCACCGCGGCGATACATGTCCTCGACCGCGAGGTACTCGCGTGCGAAGACGGTGGTCTCCATCATCATGTAGTGCCGCCCGCTGGCCCGCTGCGCCGCGATGACCCGGTCGCAGTCGTCCAGGCTGGTCGCCATCGGCACCGCGCTGGCGACGTGCTTGCCGGCGCTCAGCGCCGCGACGACCATGTCGGCGTGCAGGTGGACGGGCGCCAGGACGTGCACCGCGTCGACCGCCGCGTCCGCGAGCACACCGGCCAGGTCCGCGTGCCCGTCCGCGAGTCCGTAACGCCGGGCCACCGTGCGTCGCCGCGCCTCGTCGGGCTCGACGAGCACCACCTCGGCGACGTCCGGGTGGGACAGGTAGAGGGGGACGAAGTCCTCGCCGAAGCCGAGGCCGACGACGGCGATCGTGAGGCCACCGGTCATGGGTCGACCTCCGAAACGAGCATCGCAGCGAGAACGGAACCCGGCAGCGGCGAGCCGACCGCACGTGAGCGAGGAGCGGAGCGGAGGAGGTCGGCGGGACACAGCGTCATGACAGGGGCACCTCTTCCTCCTCACCGGACAGGAACTCGACGGTGCCGGTGACGAACTTGTCGAGGTCCGCCCGGGCGGCCTCGCCCTCGGGCGAGGCGAGGATCGCGTCCATGGCGGCACGCGACTCCGCGTACAGCTCGGCGACCAGCAGGTAGGGACCTGGGTCGTCCCCGTCCCTGTCGATCCAGGACAGGTTCCACCCGGTGAGCCCGCGCATCCTGCGCGCCAGCGGGATGTGCACGCGGGAGTAGTAGTCGCGGAAGTGCTCCGGGTCGTGGGGCATGCCGTAGAGGATCGTCAGGCGGTACACGGGGTCTCCTAGTGTCGCGGGGGGACGGCGATGCGGGTGTACGAGGACATGTGCTCGACCATGGCGACCTCGGTGGGGAGCCGTTCCATGCTGGACGCTCCGAGGAAGCCGTCCAGTCCCGGCACGTCGGCGATGACCTGCGCCGCCTCCTCGGGACCGAAGATCGGACCGCCGTGGCACACGACCATTACGTCGGGGTTCACGTCGCGCGCGGCCGTCGCGAGCTCGGCGCACTTCGTCTTCGCCTCCGCCAGGGAGAGGGCGGTCTGCGCACCGATCATCCCCGCCGTCGTGAGACCCATGTGCGGGACGACGATGTCGGCTCCGGCGCCGGCCATGGCGGCGGCCTCGTCGGGGTTGGCGACGTAGGTGGCGGTGAACAGGTCGAGCTCGTGGGCCGCCGCGATCATCGCGACCTCCTTGTCGAACCCGAGACCGGTCTCCTCGAGGTTCGCGCGGATGATGCCGTCGAACAGGCAGACCGTCGGGTAGTTTTGGACGCCGGCGAAGCCCGCGTCGCGGACCCCGCGCAGGAACGCCGGCATGAGCCGGAACGGGTCCGTGCCGCAGACGCCCGCCAGCACGGGGATGCGGTCGGCGACCGGCAGGATCTCCGCCCCCATCTCCATCACGATGGCGTTGGCGTCGCCGTAGGGCATGAGCCCGGCCATCGAGCTGCGGCCCGCCATGCGGTAACGGCCGGAGTTGTACACGACGATGAAGTCGAGGCCGGCGGCCTGCGAGCACTTCGCGGACAGGCCGGTGCCCGCGCCGCCCCCGATGATCGCGTGTCCGCCCCCGGCCTTCGCCCGCAGGCGCGCCACCATGTCGGATCGAGATTCCATGCTCATGTCCTCTTCCGGCTGTCCAGTGCACGGTTCAGTGCGCGGGTGATGGCGTGGGCGAACGCGGGATCGTTGATGCCGCGGTCGTGGACGTGCAGCGGGACGCGCGGGTCGAGCGCCGAGCGCAGTGCGTCGACGAGCGCCCGGTCCGCCTCGGGATCGTGGAAGGGACCGCCGGGCGTCGAGATCTGGGAGAAACCCCGCGCCGGGACGTGGACCTCGGTGAACGCCGTCGCCTCGTTGAGCCTGGTCGCGATGATGCTCCCCAGCTCGGCGCACTCCGTGGGACTGGTGCGCATGAGGGTGACGGCGGGGTTGTGCTCGAGGAACCTGCGACCGGCGAACCGCTCGGGGACGGTGTCGCGTGGCCCGAAGTTGACCATGTCCAGCGCCCCGACGCTGACCACCTGGGGCACGCCGCAGGCGGCGGCCGCGGTGAGCCGGTCCCGACCCGCCGAACAGACGCCGCCGACGAGCTCGTCGGCCAGCTCGGTGGTGGTCACGTCGGCGACCGCGGCGACGTCGCCGGAGCGGATCAGGCGTTCCAGCGTCCGGCCGCCGGTGCCGTTCGCGTGGAACACGTGCACCTCGACGCCGTCCTCCGCCAGCCCCCGCTGGATCGACGTGACGCAGGGCGTCGTCACGCCGAACATCGAGCAGCCCACCGAGCGCACACCGGGCGGAGGAGCAGGCACGGGCGGTGCCGCCACGATGCCGGCCATCGCGTCGGCCGCCCTGGAGAGCACCGGTCGGCTGATCGAGTCGAGACCGGCGAGGTCGACGACCGGGTACATCATGATCAGGTCCGACGCCTGCAGGTACGGGCGCGTGTCGCCCGCCACGATGGTGGAGACCAGCAGCTTCGGAAAGCCGATCGGCAGTGCCGTGGCGAGCACGCTCATCACGAACCCGGCGTTGGACCCGCCGAGCACCATGACCCCCGACACCTCCCGGTCGCGGTGCATGCGCCGCACGATGCCCGCCGCTCCGGTGGCCATGACCGTCATCGCGTCACCGCGATCGCCGGCCGCGACCAGGGCGTCCAGGTCGGCGTCGCCGGCGCGGGCGACGGTGCGGCGGTCCACGTCCGCCAGGACACCGGCGTCTCCCAGTACCCCGGTGTCGATCAGCAGGGCCGGCACGCCGTGCGTCGCGAGCCGGTCGCGGACGAAGGCGTACTCCTCGTGCTTGGTGTCCAGCGCGCCGACGAGCGCGACCGGAGTGGTTGTCAGCTCCACCATGGCCTACTTGACCGCGCCCAGGGAGAGGCCGTTGATGAGCCGCTTCTGCGAGACGACGAACACGACCAGCAACGGCAGGGCGGTCAGCACGGCCAGTGCCATCAGGGTGTTCCAGTTGGCCGCGTAGGTGGCGTTCTGCGAGGCGAGCAGGGCGCTGACGGGGAGGACGACATCCTGCGGGAGGAAGTTGATCGCGTAGACGAACTCGCCCCAGGCGGTGATGAAGATGACGCTCATCACGGTGAAGATGCCGTTCGACAGCATGGGCACGGTGATGGACCAGAACGCCCGCAGCCGGCTGGCGCCGTCGAGCGCCGCAGCCTCGTACAGCACCGAGGGGATCGCCAGCACGAACGGGCGCAGCAGCATCACGGCGAACGGCAGCAGCAGCGCGATGTCGACCAGGATCAGGGCGGGGAGCGTGCCGAGGATGCGCCACCTGGCGAGGACGCTGTAGAGGGGGATGACCGTCATCGGCTGCGGGATCATCTGCAGCACCAGGAACGCGGCGAGCACGACGGCGATCACCCGGCTCCACCCGACCGAGAGCCTGCGCCCGAGCGCGAACGCCGCGGGCACCGCGAGGACGAGGACCACCGCCGTGACCAGCACGGCGATCTGCACCGACGTCAGGATGGCCCCGACGCCGGACCTGATGACCTCCGCGTAGGTGGCCAGGGTGGGCGTGAACACCAGCGCGTTCGGGTCGCGCAGCACCTGGGCGTTGGTCTTCAGCGAGGTGAGCACGATCCAGGCCAGCGGCAGCAGGTAGACCAGGCCGAGGACCACGGTCAGCACCGCGAACAGCCATCGCGTCGAGCGCCCGATCATTCGTTCGCCTCCCGTCGGAGCGCGCGGATGTACGGGACGCTGAGCACGACGACGATCGCCATCGACACCACGGCGACGGTCGCGCCGGTGCTCATGTCGAAGTTCGAGAAGGCCGTGTAGTACGACAGTACGGGCAGCGTGTTGGTCGTGGTGCCGGGACCGCCCTGGGTCATGACGTAGAAGAAGTCGAAGCTCTTGAACGCGTAGAGCACGGTGAGGATGCCGAGGATCCACATGGTGCTGCGTAGCAGGGGCAGCACGATCGACACCTGGGTGCGCCAGTAGCCGGCCCCGTCGATGGCGGCGGCCTCGATCAGGTCACGGGGAACGGCGAGCATGCCACCGCGCAGGATGAGCGCGGAGAACGGCAGCGCGGCCCACGCGATGACCGCGGTGACGGTCCACAGCGCCAGGGTCGGCGAGCTCAGCCACGAGACCGGCGGGAGACCGACCGCCTGGAGCATCGCGTTGACGCCACCGGAGTCGTCCAGCAGGAACTTCCAGACGCTGCCGCTGACCAGCGGCGGCAGTGCCCAGACGAACGTCAGCAGTCCGAGCACGACGCCGGTGAGCCTGCCCCGCGTCGACAGGATCGACGCCACGACGAACCCCACCACCAGGTTGGACGCGAGCAACGCCCCGCTGACGCCGACGGTGCGACCGACCGCCGCCCACAGAGCGGGGTTCGCGAATACCTCGGCGAAGTTCCGCCAGCCGACGAAGTGCCAGTCCCCGACGATGTTGCTCGGACCCACGTCGCTGAACGCCATCTCGAACAGCACGACCACCGGGTAGGCGGCGAAGACGCCCAGCAGCACCACCGCAGGCAGGAGGTAGCCGACCGGGCTCCGAGAGAGGAACCCCCGCGCAGACGCGCCTCCGGGCGACGCCCGGCGAACCGCGGACCGTGCGGGCGCGGAGACCGACATCAGCAGTCCCCGCCGCCCTTCTTCCGCGCCGCGGCGATGTCGTCTGTCGCCTTCTTCGCGCCCTCGCTCGCCGTGTCCTGGCCGGAGATCACCGCGCTCACGGCCTTGCCGAGCGATGTCTGCATGTTCGCCGTGTTCGGGTTGTTCGGCCAGTTGGCCGAGTCCTGCGCGGCGGCGACGAACGGCTGCACGAACTCGTCGTCCTTGATCTCCTGTGCGTCGGCCACGTCCGCGCGTACCGGGATCGACCCCGCCGTGGTGTACACGCTCTTGCCGCCCTCGGGTGACAGCACCGCCTGCTCCAGGAACTTCCACGCCAGGTCCGGGTGCTCCGACTTCGACCCGATGGCGAACCCCTCGCCGCCCGGGTAGACCTGACTCTCGCCTCCCGGCGGCGCGGGGAACCGCTCGGTCCCGTACTCGAACGAGGCCTCCTTGACGTTGCCCAGCTGCCAGTTGCCGTTGAACGCGAACGCGTACTTCCCCGTCATGAACTGCTGCCAGGCGGCGTTCTGGTCCCAGGTCGCCGCGGCCTTGGGGATGTAGCCCTTACCCGCCCACTCACCCAGCCGCTCGTACGCCGTGGACACCTTGTCCTGCGAGCCCGCCCAGTTGCAGTAGTCCACGCCCTGGCCGAGCAGCTGGGGCGCGAACAGCCACGCCCCCTCGACGGTGGGTGCGCCGGACAGGGCCAGGCCCTTGTACCTGCCGCCGGCCTCGACCTTCGCCATCGCCTTCCCCAACGCGTCCAGCGTGGTGGGCGGCTCGATGCCGTACTGCTTCAGGATGTCCTCGTTGTAGTACATGCCCAGCAGGTTGGTGTACGACATGAGGTTGTGGACCCTGCCGTCGGTCTTCCAGACGGCGCTCTCCGGGAACTGGCCCTTGTCGGCGTAGTCGTTCCAGTACGGGGTGAGGTCCAACATCGCCTTGCCGCCGACCAGCGTCGGGTAGTCGACGACGATGTTGTTGATGAACAGGTCGGGCGTCTTCCCGGTCGCCACCGACGCGAGCAGCTTCTGGTCCTGCTGCGAGCCGACGACCTGCACCAGGTTGATCTCGACGTCCGGGTTGTCCTTCTCGAACGCCGCCACCCGGCTCTTGAGCCACGTCAGCTGCGTGCCCGAGTAGTACTGCCAGAAGGTCAGCGTGACCTTGCCGCCGTCCGTCGAGGACTCCGAGATCGTGCAGCCGCAGATCACCAGGAGGAGCGCGACGGCGAGTGCGAGGATCCTCGGGCGCCCGGTGCGGTTCGTCATGGCTCCTGCGCTCCTCGACGTCGGGGAAGCTTGGCACGGTGAGGCTAGACGAATTAACGTCGACGGTCAACGTATTACTGGAACCCGATCGAACAAAAGCGGTACCATGGCCCCGCACGGGTTCGGGAAGAGGAGGTACGGGTGACGCAGGCCGGCAGGATCGACGCGGCCCGCTCCCCCGGCGTCGTCGAGGGGGCCGGTGAGATCCTGCAGCTCATCCGTGCCGACCGGGCGCGGACCACGTCCGGCCTGGCCACGACCATGGGCGTCGCCCGCTCCACCGTGATCCAGCGCCTGGACTTCCTCACCGCGCACGACCTGATCGCCAGCGAGACCGTCACCAACGGCGGCCGCGGCCGCCCGGCCGCCCGCTACGCGTTCAACCCGCGGTCGGCGATCGTCCTCGCCGCCCATGTCGGTCTCACCGGCTGCCGCCTCGCCGTCACCGACCTCGACGGCGAGGTGCTGGCGGAGGGCTTCCTCGACGTCGACCTGGCCACCGGAGCCGACGGACTGCTGACCGGTCTCCAGGACAGCTTCGACCGCCTCGTGGTCGAGGCCGGCGCGGACCCCGGCCGGGTCGCCGGCGTCGGCGTCGGGGTGCCGCGCGGCGTCGAGCTGCTCGGCTACCTGCGTTCCCTCGGGCTGAGCGGCAAGGACTGGGACCGCAGCCACTTCCACCGGTCCCTGCTGGCCCGGTACGGCGCCCCGGTCTTCATCGACACCGATGTCAACCTGCTCGCTCTGGCGGAACGGCGCAAGTCCTGGCCTGACGCCGAGGTCTTCGTCTGCGCCAAGCTCGGCACGCTGATCGACGCCGCTCTGGTCGTGAACGGCGTTCCCGTCCGCGGAGCGAGCCGGCTCGCCGGCGAGCTCGGTCACGTCAAGGTCAGTGGTCCGCCCGAGCCGTGCACGTGTGGCAGTGTCGGCTGCCTCGATGCGGTGGCGAGCGGTTCGGCCCTGGTACGGCAGCTGACGGCCGCGGGCTTCGACGTCCACCACGTCTCCCAGGTCGTGCAGTGGGCGGGCGACGGCGTTCCTGAGGCGGTCCGGGCGTTGCGCGAGGCCGGCCGTTACATCGGTGAGGCGCTGTCGGCGGTGGTGAACCTGCTGAACCCGGACGCGATCGCGGTGTGGGGATACCTCGCCGAGGCCGAGGCGCTGCTGTTCTCCGGGATCCGCGAGGGCCTGTACTCGGGTGCGCTGCCGGGATCGAGCGAGCCGCTCACCCTGGTCAGCGCCTCCCTCGGCGACCTCGCCGGCGTCCACGGCGCCGCGATGCTCGTCATCGACGAGGTCCTCGCGCCCGCCTCGCTCGACCGGATGATCGTCGCCGGCTCGTGGGCGCCGGTCCCGTCCGCCGGCACGTAGTCAGGAAGGGTGCAGCACGGTGGGATCTGTCATCGTCGGCGGGGCGCGTACCCCGATCGGGAAGCTGCTCGGCGTCTTCGCCTCGCTCACCGCCGTCGACCTCGGCGCGATCGCCGTCGACGCCGCGTTGCGCCGGGCCCGGATCGCCCCTGACCAGGTCGACCAGGTCGTGCTCGGTCACGTACTGCCGGCCGGCTGCGGTCAGCTCCCCGCCCGGCAGGCCGCCGCGCAGGCGGGAATCCCGCTCACCGTCCCGGCAATGGCCGTCAGCAAGGTGTGCCTGGCCGGGCTCAACGCGGTCGCGACGGCCGACATGATGATCGGCTCGGGCCTGGCCGACGTGGTGGTGGCCGGCGGCATGGAGTCGATGACCCAGGCCCCGCATCTCCTGCGCGGCTCGCGGCAGGGCACCAGGTTCGGCGACGCCACCATGATCGACCACGTCGCCCACGACGCCCTGTGGGACGCGTTCACCGATCAGTCGATGGGTGCCCTCACCGAGCACCACGACACGGGCGACGCCGCGGTGAGCCGTGCCGACGCGGACGCGTTCTCGGTGCGCTCCCATCGGCTCGCCGCGTCGTCCTCCGACATACTCGGCGCGGAGATCGTGCCGGTCACGGTGCCGCACCAGCACGGCGACGACCGTGAGATCGGCACCGACGAGGGCATCCGCGCCGACACCACCGTCGAGGCGCTGGGCCGGCTGCGTCCGGCCTTCACCACCGGCGGCGGCATCACGGCCGGGTCGTCCAGTCAGCTCTCCGACGGCGCCGCGGCCATGGTGGTCATGAGTGAGGACGCCGCGGTCCGGCACGGCTGCACGCCGCTCGCCCGCATCGGCGCGTACGGCACTGTCGCCGGTCCTGACTCCTCGCTGCAACTGCAGCCGGCCCGGGCGATCCTGGCGGCCTGCCGGCGCGCGCACCTCGACCCCGCGGAGCTGGATCTGATCGAGATCAACGAGGCGTTCGCCTCCGTCGCCCTCGCCAGCGCGCGGCAGCTCGGGCTGACCAGGCACCAGATCGAGGAGCGGGTCAACATCCACGGCGGCGCCATCGCGCTCGGCCACCCGCCCGGCATGTCCGGCGCCAGGCTGGTGCTGCACCTGGCGCTGGAGCTGCACCGCCGTGGCCGCGGCACCGGCGTGGCGAGCCTGTGCGGCGGAGGAGGGCAGGGCGACGCACTCGTGCTCGAAGCCGTCTGACCGGTGAAATGACCGGGCACGCCCCGACGTTGTGCTGACCATGACGACTCAGCGTTTCGATCCCAGCCTCTCCGATGTCATGGCCGGGCAACATCTCGGCGTGCTCGCCACGATCAAGCGGGACGGCCGGCCCCAGCTCTCGGTGCTCAGCTACACCTTCGACCCCGACACCGCGCTGCTGCGGGTGTCCACGATCGAGAGCCTGGCCAAGGTGGCCAACCTGCGACGCGACCCGCGCGCGTCGTTCCAGGTCACCAACGAGAAGGCGTGGGGCTATGTCGTGGCGGAGGGTGAGGCGGAGCTGAGCGCGGTCTCGGAGAGCCCCGACGACGCGACGGTCGAGGAGCTCGTCGAGGTGTACCGCGCGATCCAAGGCGAGCACCCCGACTGGGAGGACTACCGTGCGGTCATGGTCAAGGACCGCAGGCTGGTGCTGCGCGTACGAGTCGACCGTCTCTACGGCGCCGTGGCCTGACCCGAGTACCTCCGGAGGCTCAGGAGCGCTTGATCTCCTGGAGCGACCAGCCGTTGCCGTCGGGGTCGGCGAAGAAGGCGAATCGCGAGCCCGGGGCGCCTTCGGGTCCCAGCTGCTGTACCGGGGTGATCTCGACTCCGCGGCCCGCGAGCAGCTCCCGCGCCGCATCGATGTCGTCGACGACGAGCTGGGGGCCCTTCGTCGTGCCGGGGTCGCCGAGCGGCATGCCCTCGCCGATCACCACGGAACACGGCGAGCCGGGCGGCGTCATCTGCACGACGCGCATGCCGGGACCGGGGCTGATGTCGTGGTCGAGGACGAACCCGACCTGCTCGGTGTAGAACGCCTTCGCGGTGTCGACGCTCGACACCGGGATGCCGATGACTTCGAGCTTGAAATCCATGCCGCCTCTTCCCGCACAGAACAGAGCCGTCGCACGAAGTATGCGGCCGGGAAGGGCCCCTGGACGCGCAGACCCAGGATCCTTGACGATACCGGAACAGAGTTCGACTGCCTCCTCAGGTAACGCTGCGCCTGAGGATCTGCTCGTAGATCGACGGATCGTCCTGGACGATCCGTGGATATCCCACGCCCCAGTCGCCTTCCCACTCCACGCGCATGCCGGGGTTGGGGTAATCGGTACCGTCGGGCAGGAACACGTGAGGGCTGCAGATGACCTCGTCGCTCCTGGATGCGCGCGTCTGCTCGGCGACGGCCGCTCTGGCGGTACCGGTCTCGAGAGCCTCGGCGATCGCGGCGACGTCCACGCCGGGGGTGTTGGCCGCGACGTCGAGGATTACCGCGCGGTTGGTGATGCAGCGGGACTCGACCCAGAAGGCTCGCCGCAGGCCGAGATCGAGGGACTCGCTCGCCCTGGTCGACTGTGCCTTCGCCGCCTGGACGGCCTCCAGCGCCGGCAGTGTGGAGCTCGGATAGAGCCAGTCCTTGTCCTGCCACAACTGCCACCCGGCCGCCGGCTCGCAGTTGCCGACACTGGGGACCTCGCTGTCTGAACCCGGGCGGGACCCCGGGTTCCCGTTGAGGAGCTCCATCGGAAAGGCCCGGTGATCCAAGGTGACCTGGTCCTCCAACCCGAGTCGTCGACGAGCCTGGTGGAGCCGGAAGACGGCGACGTGGCCAAAGGCGCACCACGTGTCGCTGAAGACCACGATCGTCCCGGGGGCGGGGGTGAGTGCGGATGCCATCGTCACGCTCTCGTCGTCGCGGATTGCGGTGAGCCGGTGTGGAGCTCGGCCGGTGAGGCCCCCACGGGCAGGTGGTCGAAGGAACCGCCGCCCACCATCACGCGGGCCCAGTCCTGGACCTGTCCGTAGGCGGACATCGCCAGCTGCGGTCCCGAGCTGATGCGACGTGCGCCGAGCGCCGCGAGCTCGGCGACGGGGCGCGAGCCCGCGCCGACCATGATGTTGAGCGGAGCATCGATGCCGGCGGCGAGCGCCCGGATCGTGTCCGGATCCGTCACCCCGGGGACGAACACGCCGTGCGCATCCGCCGCCACGTAGGCGCGTGCTCGCTCGACTGTGTCCGCCAGGAGCGCGGGTGAGGACTCTGAGCCGTCCGCGAGCAGGAAGGTGTCGACGCGGGCATTGACGAACAGGGAAACCGACGAGTCTGCGAGCCGGGCTGTCACGGTCCGGAGCACGTCCGCGTGCGCTTCGACAGGGAGCAACCTTCCCGCACGGGAATCCTCGATGTTGACTCCGACGGCTCCGGCGCTGATGACCGCGTCTATGGTCGCTGCCACCCCTCCTGGGCCATCGACGTACCCGTCCTCGATGTCGACTGTGACGGGGATCGACACCGACGACACGATACGAGCCACGGCGTCGAGCGCCGTGGCTCGGTCCAGTCCTCCCGCGTCGGCCACACCACGACTCCACGCGACTCCCGCGCTCGTGGTCGCGACTGCCGAGGCGCCGGCTCGTTCGATCATCCGGGCGCTGGGTGGGTCCCAGGCGTTGGGCAGGACGAGCAGCTCGTCGTGGAGGTGGTGAAACTGCTGTGCACGGGCTTGCTGGTTGCTGGGCGTACTCACGTTCGGTGTCTCCTGCGGGACGGAATCGGTGGCAGCCCCGACTCTCGACGACCGGACGAGCCGGCGCACAATGGTTCGGAATTCTCCGAACCCACGTCTCGAGGTGGCCCATCACGCGCACCATCGGCTTCACGTCACGAGACGCAGCCCAGGTGCGCTTCGGGCTGTCGTGCCTGTGGGAGGTGCTGGCCAGCCTTCGGGTACTCCGCGAGCCCTCGAGCCATAGCGTGCATCTGCCCTGGGTCCGCCAGGTCCGGCCGCAGGTCGAGGTGCACCTGGCCGGGGCGGCCGATGCAGAGGTCAGGAGAGCATTCAACCTGCTCGGCGATCTCGTGGGCTCAGGAGTGCACGGCCACTACGCGCCCGACCTGCTGACCCCGCCCCCCACCTCGCTCGAACCGTCGATCGAGACGGAGCTGCACGCCCTGATCCAGACACCCTCCGACGTTGTCCACGAGCAGCTTGCCCATCTGCGAGACCGTTGGACCCCACGACTCCAGGAGTTCGCCGACGATCCCGCTCGCCGACTGGAGAGGCTCGCGGACGTCATCGCGCGGTATTGGCACACCTGCCTCGTGCCGTACTGGCCGCGGATCATCGCGATGGCGGACGCCGAGGTCTTTCTGCGAAGCCAGCAGCAGGCGGTGGACGGGACTGCGGCCCTCCTCAACGATCTCCACGACCGGGTGCGCTGGAACGGCGAGAGCCTTACGGTGGCGGGAACGGCGTGCCTGGGCGCGCACGACCTCGAAGGCGGCGGCCTGTGCCTGGTCCCCAGTGTGTTCGTCTGGCCCTCGGTACTGGTGGTCGCCGACTCCCCTACCGCACAGGTAGCCTTTCCCTGCCGCGGTGTCGGCACGCTCTGGCATGGCGGCTCGCCGACTCCACGCGCGCTCGAGCGGGTGATCGGTCGTTCGAAGGCCAGGCTGCTCACAGTCCTGCACACACCGTTGTCGACGACGGACGCCGCGGCCCGACTGGGCCTGTCCGTGAGCGCGACGTCCGAACACCTGACCGCCCTCAGAGCTGCGGGGTTGGTGCAAACGCGCCGGTCTGGTCGCCTCAGCCTCAATGTCAGGACGGCCGTGGCCGATGCCCTCGTCGCCGGATCCGGGTAGTGTCTCCCGGCTGAGCCGCGACCCCTCAGACAGGGGCCATGTCGACGAAGCGGCTGTAGTGACCCTGGAACGCGACAGTGACCGTCTTGGTGGGGCCGTTGCGGTGCTTGGCGACGATGACGTCGGCCTCGCCGGCGCGGGGCGACTCGCGCTCGTAGAGATCCTCTCGGTGCAACAACAGGACCATGTCGGCGTCCTGTTCGAGTGAACCGCTTTCGCGGAGGTCGGAGAGCTGGGGCTTCTTGTCGTTGCGCTGCTCGGGCCCGCGGTTGAGCTGGCTGAGCGCGATGACCGGGACGTCGAGCTCCTTGGCCAGCAGCTTCATCGACCGGGAGATCTCGGAGACCTCCTGCTGGCGGCTCTCCACCCGGCGCGGGCTCTGCATGAGCTGCATGTAGTCGACGATGACCATGCGCAGGTCGTGCTGCTGCTTGAGCCGCCGCGCCTTCGCCCGGATCTCCATCATGGTGAGGTTGGGCGAGTCGTCGATGTAGAGCGGCGCCTCGCTCACCTCGCTCATCCGCCTGGCGAGGCGGGTCCAGTCGTCGTCGGACAGCGTGCCGGATCGCATCGAGTGCAGCGCGACCTTGGCCTCCGCGGACAGCAGGCGCATGGTGATCTCGCTGCGGCTCATCTCCAGGCTGAACACGACGGCGGCCAGGCCGTTCTTGACCGCGGCCGCGCGGGCGAAATCCAGCGCGATGGTCGATTTGCCCACCGCCGGTCTGGCCGCGACGATGATCATCTGCCCCGGGTGCAGGCCGTTGGTGAGCTGGTCGAGCTCGGAGAAGCCGGTGGGCACGCCGAAGATCGCGCCGCCGCGACTGCCGATCGCCTCGATCTCGTCGAGCGTCGTCGGGAGCACCTCGCCGAGCCTGAGGTAGTCGTCGCCGGTGCGCCGCTCGGTGACCGCGTAGACCTCGGCCTGCGCGCGGTCGACGATGTCGTCGACCTCGGCGTCGGCCGCGTAGCCCATCTGCGTGATGCGGCTGCCGGCCTCGACGAGCCGGCGCAGGATCGCGCGCTCGTGGACGATGCGAGCGTAGAAGCCTGCGTTTGCCGCGACCGGGACCAGGGACATCAGCGTGTGCAGGTAGTCGGCGCCGCCCACCCGGGCGATCTCGCCGCGCTTGGTGAGCTCGGCGGCGACCGTCACGGCGTCGGCGGGCTCGCCCCGGCCGTAGAGGTCGATGACGACGTCGAAGAGGACCTGGTGGGCGGGGCGGTAGAAGTCACCGGGGCGGAGCACCTCGACGACGTCGGCGATCGCGTCCTTGCTCAGCAACATGCCGCCGACCACGCACTGCTCCGCGTAGAGATCCTGCGGCGGCGTGCGGCCGAAGTCGGCGTTGTTGCCGACGGGCTGCAACTCCGCGACGCTCACGTTCCCCCTCACCCAGACAGCGCTTGCGATGCGACCCTACGGTCACTCGTATAGCACGCGGTGCTGACAGCGCCGCGTGCCACGAACTCGTCGAGATCTCCCCTGCCCGGCTCCGCCGAACGCCGGAACGGACGACACTAGGCCCTGGTGGTGCGCCAGGAGAAGCTCGCCGTCCACAGGTGTTGTGCACAGCTGTGTGGACGGGGCGTCGTGTCGCTGTGCACGACCTGGGGACGACCAGGGGCGAACGGACGGGTTCGCCGACACCATTGGGTGAACGGTGCAGGCCACGGGCAGATCCGGCTGTCCACCCGCTGTGGACGGAAGGTTTTTCCGCCGATCCCACGGCCGCGCATGCCAGCTCGCGCGGTGTCATGCGCCCACTGGATCCGTGACGGGAGGCGACCGTCCGACGCAGGACACTAGGGTCCTGCGGACACTAGGGTCGAGGCGTGCCCCGCGGTTCGGTTCGGTCCCGTCTACCGGAGCTGCGACACCGTCACGATCGTGAGATCCTCCGGCTCGCCGTTCCCGCGCTGGGCGCCCTCGTGGCGGAGCCACTGTTCCTGCTCGGCGACTCCGCTGTCGTCGGACGCCTCGGCACCGCACCGCTCGGCGGACTGGGCGCCGCCGGCAGTCTCCTCACCACGGTCGTCAGCCTCTGCGTGTTCCTCGCGTACGGCACCACCGCCGCCGTGTCCCGACGGATGGGCGCGGGCGACGCCGCCGGAGCCGTCCGCCAGGGCGTCGACGGGCTCTGGCTCGCCGTCGGCCTCGGCGTCCTGCTCGCCGTGGTGGGTCAGCCACTCGTCCCGTTCGCCGTCGACGCGCTCGGCGCCACCGCGGACGTCGCGCCGTACGCGGTCACGTACCTGCGCATCGGCCTGCTCGGCCTCCCGGGGATGCTCGTCGTCCTCGCCGGCACCGGGGTACTGCGCGGCCTGCTCGACACGCGCACGCCGCTCGTCGTGGCCGTCACGGCGGCCGTGGCCAACCTCGGGCTCAACGTCGTCCTGGTCCTCGGCCTCGGGCTGGGCATCGCCGGGTCCGCGGTCGGCACGGTGCTCGCGCAGACGGGCTCCGCCGTGGTGTATGTCATCGTCGTCGTGCGGGGAGCCCGCAGGCACGGGGTGCCGCTGTCGCCCGATCGGCGAGGGATCGCCACGTCCGCGACGGCTGGCTTCGGCCTGCTCGTCCGGACGGCCCTGCTGCGGGTCACCCTGCTCGCCGCGACCACCGTCGCCGCGCGGCTCGGCACGGAGTCCCTCGCGGCGTACCAGGTGTCGTACGTGGTCTGGTCGCTGCTCGCCCTGGCGCTCGACGCGATCGCCATCGCGGGACAGGCCCTCACCGGCAGGTTCCTCGGCGCGGGCGATGTCGCGGGCGCCCGCGACGCCACCCACCGGATGGTCGAGTGGGGTCTCGCGGTCGGCGTGACGGTCGGCCTGCTGGTACTGGCCGTGCACACCGTGCTGCCCCACGGCTTCAGCGCCGACCCGTCGGTCCGGGGGCTCATCGCGGTGTCGCTGCTCGTCGTCGCGGCGCAGCAGCCGCTCGCCGGAGTCGTCTTCGCCCTCGACGGCATCCTCATCGGCGCGGGCGACAACACCTACCTGGCGCTCGCGAGCCTGCTGACGACCGCCGTCTTCCTCCCCGCGGCCGCCGCCGTCCTGCTCACCGAGGCCACGCTGCCCTGGCTGTGGGGGGCGATCGCCGTGTGGATGGTGGCACGGTGCGTCACGCTCGTCGTACGGGTCCGTGGCGACCGGTGGCTCGTCACCGGCGCCACCCGCTGACGTCACCGACCTCCTAGGATCGCTCGCGATGGGCACACAAGCGAGGTCGCGGCTCTCCCGGCTGCTCGATGATCTCGGTCGCACGCTGCTCGACGTCGTCGCGTCCCCCGGTGACCTCGACGGCAAGGTCACCGGCGTGGCGATCTACGACCCGGTCGACGAGCTCACGATCGAGCCGGGCGAACTGGTGCTCGGCGTCGGGGTGCACGGCACAGCGGCGATCCTCGACCTGCTGCGGCGGCTCGGCGCCGCCCGCGCCGTGGGCCTCGTCGTCAAGCACCCGGTGACGCCCGACCCGGCGGTCGTCGCCGCGGTCGCGGACACCGGCGTGGCGCTGCTCGGCCTCACCCGCGCCGCCTCCTGGTCGCACGTGGCGACGATCCTCCGCGCATCGCCCCTCGCGAGCCGTGACGTCGCCGGCGGGACGGACGACCTCGCCGGCGCCCCCGCGGGAGACCTGTTCGCGCTCGCGAACGCGGTGGGCGCCCTGCTCGACGCACCGGTCACGATCGAGGACCTCGCGTCGCGGGTGCTCGCGTTCTCCGGGCGGCAGGACGAGACCGACTCCGGACGGGTCGAGACCATCCTCGGCCGGCAGGTACCCGACCGGCACCTGCAGATGCTCGAGGAGCGCGGGGCGTTCCGGCGGATCTTCCAGGGGGACGCGCCGGTGTACCTCGAGCCGCTCACCGAGGAGATGCTGCCGCGCGTCGCGATCGCCGTCCGCGCGGGGGACGAGCTGCTCGGGTCGATGTGGGCCGCGGTACGGGGGCCGCTGTCCGCCGAACGGATGGCGGCGTTCGCCGACTCGGCCAAGGTCGTGGCGTTGCACATGCTGCGTGCCAGGGCGGGAGCCGACGTGGAGCGCCGGCTGAGTGCCGACCTGCTGGCGACCGTCCTGGAGGGCGGTCCTGGTGCGGCCGAGGCGGCGAACCGGCTCGGGCTCGCCGACGGCCGGCACTGCGTGATGGCGGCGCAGGTCGTCGCGGGCGACGTCGCCGGCACCGAGGCGGCGACCCAACGGCTGCGCGACGCCCTCGCCCTGCACTTCGCCGCGGTGCATCCGCGCTCGGCCGCCGCCCTCGTCGGTGGCGTCACCTACGTCGTGCTGTCCGTGGGCGCCGGCGACGAGGACGGCACCAGGACCGTCATCCGGCTGGCCGAGGACTTCCTCGCCCGCGTGGGCCCGCGCACCGACGCGGTCATCGGCGTGGGACGGGTCACCAGCGCCCTCGCCGACGTCGCGCACTCGCGCCGCGACGCCGACCGGGCGCTGCGGGTGCTTCAGTCGCAAGACCGCCGGAGGCAGCTGGCACAGTCGCAAGACCGCCGGAGGCAGCTGGCACCGGCCGACCGTCGCGACCGCCGCATCGCGTGCTTCGGCGACGTCCAGGTCGAGTCGCTGCTGCTCCGCCTCGCCGACCTCGTCGTCGACGACGGAGAGCTGTACCTCGGCCGGCTCGGCGCGCTCGTGGAGTACGACGACAAGCACGACATCGGCTTCGTCGACACCCTGCTCGCCTACCTCGACGCGTTCGGCAACGTCGCCGACGCGGCCGCCGCGGTGCACGTGCACCCCAACACGTTCCGGTACCGGCTGCGCCGGCTGTGCGAGATCAGCGGCCTCGACCTCGACGACCCGGACGCCCGGCTCGCGGCCACCCTGCAGCTCCGCCTGCACCGCCTCGCCGGGCCCCGCTGAGCCGGGACCAGCACCACCGCTGGGGACCCCGGTAGGGGCCAGGACCACCGCCGGGGACCCCGGCAGGGGCCAGGACCACCGCTGGGGACCCCAGGCGTTAGGGGAACGGGATCCACTCCTTGGCGGTGGTGATCTCGTCGAGGAACTCGAGGTCGACGTCCACGCCGAGGCCGGGGCCCGTGGGCACGGCGACGTGGCCGCCGTCGAGGACGAACGGCGCGGTGACGTCGCGGGCGTAGTAGCGGGCCGACGCGCTGGTGTCGCCCGGCAGGGTGAAGCCGGGCAGCGCCGCCAGCGCGACGTTCGCGGCTCGACCGATGCCGGTCTCGAGCATGCCGCCGCACCAGACGGGTACGCCGTGTGCGGCGCAGACGTCGTGGACGCGCCTGGCCTCCAGGTAGCCGCCGACGCGTCCCGGCTTGACGTTCACGATCGAGCAGGCGCCCAGGGCGATCGCGTCGGCGGCCGAGCGGGCCGAGGTGATCGACTCGTCGAGGCAGACCGGGGTCTCGATGAGCTCGGCGAGGACCGCGTGGCCGCGGACGTCGTCCTCGGGCAGCGGCTGCTCGATGAGGACGAGGTCGAAGTCGTCGAGTCGCGCCAGGTGCCTGGCGTCCCCGACCCGGTACGCGGTGTTGGCGTCGACCTGCAGCAGCAGGTCGTCGCCGAAGCGCTCCCGCACCGCCCGCACCGGCTCGATGTCCCAGCCCGGCTTGATCTTCAGCTTGATGCGCACGTAGCCCTCGGCCAGGTACGCACCGACCGCGTCGAGCAGCTCACCGGTCGACGCCATGATGCCGACCGACACGCCCGCGGGGACCGACGGTGCCACCGCACCCAGGTAGCCGCCGAACGACATGCCCGCCGCGCGCAGCTCGGCGTCGAGCACCGCCATCTCCAGCGCCGCCTTGGCCATCGGGTGCCCGTGGAACGGCGCGAGCACCTCGGCGACCTGCGGCGCGTCGACGGGTCCCGCCGCGGCGAGCGCGGGGAGCAGGAAGCGGCGCAGCACGTCGACGGCCCCCTCGACGTACTCCGGCGAGTACACCGGCTCCGACAACGCCACGCACTCGCCCCACCCCTCGCCCTCGGTGGTGGCGACGCGCAGCAGCAGGATGTCGCGGTCGGTCTGGCTGCCGAACGACGTCTCGAACGGGGCGACCAGCGGCAGCCCCACCCGTCGCAGCTCCACGCCGGTGATCTTCATCGCGACTCCCTCTTCGTGGTCAGCACGTACCATCCGGCACGCGTCATGCCGGCGACCCGGCGGCCGTCCGCCAGTGCGCCGAGGAACACCTCGCGCACCGCGTACCGCCACTCCTGGGCAGCTGCGGGATCGGTACGGCGGAGCCCTTCGATGTCCGCGGGCGCCGCGCACAGCACGGTGTCCGACGGTGCCGGCGAGTGCGGCCGCGGCCGCCCGTCCTGGTCGGTGTCGAGAAGCACCGCGCCACCCGCGACGCGGACGTCCGGCGGGTCCACGGGACGCCCGGCCGCCGCCGCGACCACGTGCGGGGCGCGCAGCGGCCAGCTGACCAGCAGGCGGTCGCTGCCCTGGCCCGCGTTGACCCCGTCTTCCATGTCGCCGTAGAAGTCGACGAGGTACGACGCGACGTGGGCGCCGAGCTTGGTGAGGTTGAAATACGCGTTGCGGCGCACGAGCGGGTCGAACGTCCACGCGATCGTGTCGATGCCGCGCTCCAGTGCCCACGCCCGCTGGTGCAGCTTCAGCGCCGACCCCACCCGCCGACCCTGGACCCGCGGCGCGACGCCGGTGATGTGCGAGTGCAGCTCGGCCCAGGCCCCGCCGCCCGGGTGGTGGGCGAGGAAGGCGGCGGTGACCCCCACGAGACCGCCGTCGAGGAACGCGCCCGCGACGTACGCGCCCGCATGGGCGAGGGCACGTAGCACGTCGCCGGAGACCGGTGGGCTGCTCGGATCGGTGCGCCACACGTGGCTGAGCAGCCGTTCGGCCTCGCGGTGCTCGGGCGGCTCGGTCAGCTCCCTGACGGTGAGACCGCCGGCACGCGCGACGGC
The DNA here is from genome assembly GCA_009379955.1 of Streptosporangiales bacterium. Classification (NCBI taxonomy): domain Bacteria; kingdom Bacillati; phylum Actinomycetota; class Actinomycetes; order Streptosporangiales; species Streptosporangiales bacterium. Next base: position 28,251 of record WHST01000009.1, read on the forward strand.
GTCGGCCGCGGCGTGCGCCTCGGCGAGCTCGGGCCGGGTCAGCGTCGGGTCCTGCGCCGTGCCGCTCATCCGCGCCCGCCTCCGACGATCCGGTCGGCGAGCCGTGACACCAGGCGCATCCGCTCGCCCAGCTCGGCGACATCGGCCCACTCGTGGTGCGTATGCGCGCCGTCGCCGACGGCACCGAGGCCGTCGAGCGTGTCGACGCCGAGCGCGGCGGTGAAGTTGCCGTCGGAACCGCCACCGACGTGTGCACCTTCGAGCGGCGGTGCTCCGAGCTCCGTGGCCACCTCCTGAGCGAGGGCGAACAGCCGCGCGGACGCCTCGGCGGCGAGCGGCGGGCGGTTGATCCCGCCGAGCAGCTCGACGCCGACGCCGGGGACGGCGCTCGGCAACGCGCGCATCGCGGCGTCGACGCGTTCCTGCTCCGCGACCGTCGCCGCCCTGGCGTCGACCAGCAGCGACGCCCGGTCGGGAACGGTGTTGGACGTCGTGCCCGCGGAGGCGACCGTCGGCGTGACCGTGGTGCCCGCGCCCGGGTCGGCGAGCGCGGCGACCGCGATCACGGCGTGGGCGAGGCCGAGGCACGCGTTGGCGCCCTTCTCCGGTTCCAGGCCCGCGTGGGCGGCACGACCGGTGAGCACCAGCTCGTAGTTCGAGACGCCCTTGCGCACGGTCTTGAGCCGGCCCTCACTGCTCGCCTCGAGCACGAGGACGGCCGCGGCACCGCGTGCGGCGTCCTCGATGACGGGCCGGCTGCCGGGCGAGCCGAGCTCCTCGTCGGAGGTGACGAGCAGGCCGATCCGGCCGCGGTGCTCCGCGCCCGCCATCGCGTGGAGCGCCTGCACGAGGCCGGCCTTCATGTCGAACACGCCTGGCCCGTACACGCGTCCGCCGTCGACGCGGTACGGCACCGCCGCCAGCGTGCCCAGCGGGTGGACGGTGTCGAGGTGGCCGAGCAGCAGCACGACGGGGTCGGGCGGCCCGAACCGCAGCACCGGCTTGCCGCCGACCTCGCTGCGCGACGGCGCCGCGCCCAGCCGCGCCGTACCGATCTCGGCCAGCACGTCGGCGCACCGGTGGAGTGTCTCGACGTCCGAGGACGGCGACTCGCAGCAGATCAGCCGTTCGAGGTCTTCGAGCATCCCCCTGAGGTCTGTCATGACTCGCCCAGCAGTCCCCACTGCTCGGTGTTGTACGTCGGGAACGACAGGCTGTTGTCGCGGATGTTGCCGAGCTTCGCATCGTACGCGAGGAACGACCTGTTCTGGTACAGCGGCAGCACCGCGTAGTCGGAGGAGACGATGTCGTCGGCCTCCTGCAGGCTCTTCGCCGCCGCCTCGGCGGTGGGGGCGGACAGTGCCGCGTTGAGCAGGTCGTCGACCTTCGGGTTGCCGTAGTTGCCGAGGTTGAACCGGCAGAAGGTCACGCCCTTCGGGCAGCCCAGGTAGTACGGGACGTTGGTGGTCGCGGCGAACGGCGACGACGTGATCGTGCCGACGGTGATCGCCCAGTTGCCCTCCTGCACGGCGTCGACCGTGTTGGCGACCGTGGCGATCTGCACGTCGACGCCTACCGGCGCGAGCGCTGCCTTGACCAGCTGTGCCTCGCTCGTCCGCAGCTTGTCGCCCGCCTGCACCGCGAAGCGCAGTGTCGGCACGGCCTTGCCGTCCGGGTCGACGACCTTCTCACCGACCCCTGTGTACCCGGCGTCGGTCAGGGTCTGCTTGGCCTTCTCGACGTCGCCGATGCCGTACTCGTACTTGCTCACCGCGTCCTCGTATCCGGGCGCGCCGGGCAGGAACATGTGGCCCTTCAACGGTTTCGCGCTCTCGTCGAACTGGCCGATCGTCTTGTCGATGACCTGCGGGACGCTCACGGCCTGGAAGATCGCCTTGCGCAGCGCCTTGTCCTTCATCGGTGCCGCGTTGAGGTTCAGCCAGATGTTGTGGACCGACGCGCCGGGCGTGACCTGGTACTTGACGTTCGGCAGCTCCTCGATCTGCTCGACGATGTCGACCTGTGGGTGCGGGTAGATGGCGTCGACCTCCTGGTTGGCCAGGGAGGTCGGCTGCTGCGCCACGTCGGTGATCAGGCGGAAGACGAGCTTCTCCAGATGCGGCTTCGCGCCGTACCACTTCTCGTTGCGCACCATCACGACCGACCCGTCGGAGGTGTACTCCTTGATCCGGAACGGGCCACCGGAGACCTTGGGGACGTTCTTGGCGAAGCCCTCGTTGAAGCTCTTCTCCAGACCCGCTGCGGTGTCGGTCGGCCCGTACTTCTCAGCGACGTGCGCCGGGAGGATGGGCGTGAACAACGCCTGCCAGTCGACGTACGGCTTGTCGAACTCGACGGTGACGGTCCTGCCCTCGTCCGTGCCCTTCACCGACGCGATGCGGTCGTAGCCGGCGGTGTTGGACGCCTGGCACTTCGGGCACTCGCGCGGGTCGAGGGCGCGCCAGGTGTAGGTGAAGTCGTCTGCCGTGATCGGCTCGCCGTCTGACCAGGTCGCCTTCGGGTCGATGGTGTATCGCAACGTCTGCGGAGAGTCGCCCACCTTCTTCGCGCTGGTCACGAGGGTGGAGTTGAGCTTCGGCGTGTTGTCGGGCTCGATCGGGAAGACGCTGGGCAGCAGGACGCTCGCGATGTCGAGGACGGAGTACGTCGAGCCGCCGGTGTTCAGCACGTTCCAGTTCGAGATCGGGTAGGTGATGGTGTACGTCGCCGTCCCGCCCTCGCCGACCTCCTTCACCGTGTTCGCCGTGTTCACGTCGCCGGTGACCTTGCCGTCGTCGGACGTCGCACCACCACCGGCGCAGCCGGCGAGCAGCAGGCCTGTCGTGCACACGAGGCTGACCGTCAAGGTCAGTCCGGTCTTGAAGCGTCGGGCCATGGTCGGGCTCCAGTGGTGTCGGTCGTCGGAAGTCGAAGGGGTCACGGACGTTCGCCGCGCAGCTGCGCGACGGCCTGCGCCGCCGCCCAGCCGATCACCGCGTCGAGGTGCGGGGCGTTGGGTGCGGGGTCGTCGGCCCTGGTGAAGACGCCGACGGCGTACCGGCCGCCGTCGGGGTACTCGACCACGCCGACCTCGTTGCGGACCAGCGGCAGGGTTCCGGTCTTGCCACTCACCACCACGTCGTCACCGGGGAACCCGCTCGTGAGCCGGTGCGGCCAGATCTGGTTGCCCATCCAGTGCCGTACCAGCGCGCACGCCTCGGGCGGCGCCGCCTCGTCGCGCCAGATGAGCGCCAGCAGCCGGGTGATCTCCTCGGGCGTGGTGCGGCAGGTGTCGTCGGGGTTCAGTGCCCGGAGCGCCCGCAGACGGGCGAGCGGGACGGCGGCGAGCTCCCGCTCGTCGTCGCGGTAGCTGATGTCGAGGTCGTCCTCGATGCTGCCGAGGATCTCGCTGCAGTTCTGCGGAACGGCGGTCGCGACGAGCCCGAGCTCCGCGAGGAGTGACGCGACCCGGTCCTTGCCGACCCTGCCAAGGACGAGGTCGGTCGCCACGTTGTCACTGATGACCATCATCAGCAGGGCGAGGTCGCGGTACGACATCACGACGTCGTCGCGGTGCGGGGCGAGGCCGAACGGCGACGGTACCTCGTCGTCCTCGCCGACGGTGATCCGCTCGGTCAGGTCGACGTCGCCGGCCACCGACTGCCGAGCCAGCTCGACGGCGACGGGCACCTTGAACACCGACGCCGTCACCACGGGCGTGGACTCGCCGACGCCGACCGCCTTGCCGCTGTCGACGTCGCGCGCGTGCAGCCAGATCTCGACGCCGAGCTCGCTCACGCGCTCGCGGATCTCCCCGGGTGTCGACGCGGTGGCGGAGGCGAGCACCCGCCTGCGGGCGAGCGAGTCGAACGGGCCGGCCGACCGCACGTGGTCGACGGCGAGCCTGGCCACTGTCCCGATGCATGCGTCGACGTCGGGCCTGCGGTACTCGTGGTCGGCGGTACGCAGGAACACCGCGACCGCGTAGCGGCCGGTGCTGTCCTCGACGACGCCGACCTCGTTGCGCCAGAACGGCAGCGTGCCGGTCTTGCCGGACACCCGCACCCCGGTCTCGGTGAAGCCGCTGCGCAGCCGGTGCGGCCACGCCTGCAGGCCGAGGACGCGGCGCATGTCCGCACACGCCCGCGGAGCCGCGGCCGTGTCGTCCCAGATCGCGGCCAGCAGGCGGGTGATCTCGCGCGGGGTGCCGGCCTGCAGGGTGCGCTCCGGGTCGATCGCCCGGGCGTCGCGCAGCCGCGCGAGGTCGACGTCGCCGCCCTCGCCGTCCGGCGCGTCCTCGGCGAGCATCCGGTAGATGTCGTCACAGGTGCCGTCGACCCGTGTCGTGGTCAGGCCGAGCTCGCGGAGGGTGGCGTTGATCGCGTCGGTGCCGAGGAGGTCGACGAGCACGTCGGTGGCGGCGTTGTCGCTGACGCTCATCATCCAGTACGCGAGGTCGCGCAGCGACAGCTCGACGGGGTCGGCCATGACCGACAGGCCGGTCGGGCCATCGGAGCGCCCCTCGACGGGCACGTCGATACGCGTGGCAGGGTCAAGGCGCCCGTCACCGAACCGGCGGAACAGCTCGACGAGCACCGGGATCTTGAACACGCTGGCGAGCACGACGAGCCCGTCGTCGCCATAACCGACCTCGGTGCCGGCGTCGAGGTCGACCGCGTGCACCCAGCCCTGCGCACCGACAGCGTCGAGCGCCTCCTCGACGGCGGCCGCGAACGGCGCGGCCTCGGTGACGGATCCCGAAGGGGCTGCCACGGCTACCTCCCACGTTTCAACGCACGACCGGCCAACCGGCCGGTCGGCGTACCGTCGGCGAACGCGGTCTCGCCGTTGACCACCACGTGCCGGACGCCGGACGCGTATCGGTGCGCGTTCTCGTACGTCGCGTGGTCGGCGATCGTGTCGGGGTCGAACACGACGACGTCGGCGAGCTTGCCCGGCGCGAGCAGGCCGCGGTCGCGCAGGCCGAGGTTGCCGGCGGGCAGGCTCGTCATCCTGCGTACCGCCTCGCCGAGGGAGAGCACGGACTGCTCGCGCACGTACCTGCCGAGGATGCGGGCGAACGTGCCGTACGTCCGCGGGTGCGCGGCGGCGTCGGTGTACGGCTCCTCGGCGGCCAGGGAGGCGGCGTCGGACCCGACCGAGACCCACGGGTTGCGCAGCGCGGTGCGCAGCACGTCCTCGTCCATCATGAAGTACATCGCGTCGATCGACGGCTCCTGCTCCACCAGCTCGAGGAGCGTCTCCACCGGATCGGCGCCGTTCCCGTCGGCCACGGACTGCAGGCTGCGGCCGCGGTGCGCGGCCGCGGGCCCGTTCGGGTCGGGGAGCAGCAGCACGCCCCCGGCGCCCCCCGAGGCGAGGAACAGGTTCTCCCAGCGCTCGGACGGGGTGACCACGGCCTCGCGGATCCGCGCCCGTTCGGCCGGGTCGCGTAGCCGGGCCGCGAGCGCCGCGTAGCCGCCCTCGTGGAAGTCCGGCGGGATCGAGGCGGCCAGACCGGTCTGGCCGGCGATGTACGGGTAGACGTCGGCGGTCACGACCTGGCCGGTGGCCCGTGCGGCCTCGACGCGCGCGACCGCCTTCTCCATCTTGGGCCAGTTCTGCCGTCCCGCGGCCTTGAGGTGGTAGATCTCCGCGTGCAACCCGGCCCGCCGACCGATCTCGATCAGCTCGTCGACCGCGTCGAGGAAGTGGTCGCCCTCGCTGCGCATGTGCGAGATGTACATGCCGTCGTGCCTCGCCACGACCTCGCACAGCGCGACGAGCTCGTCGGTGGACGCGAAGCAGCCCGGCGGGTAGATGAGGGCCGAGCCGAGCCCGAGCGCACCGTCGGCCATCTCCTCGTCGAGGATGCCGCGGACGCGCGACAGCTCGGCGTCGGTCATCGGCCTGTTGTCCGCTCCCGCGCCGAGCATGCGCATGTTGTGCGCACCGACGAAGCTCGCCACGTTCTGCGCGACGCCCTTGCCCGCCAGGTGGGACAGGAAGTCCGTAAGGCGATCCCAGTCCAGCGACGGGTGGTCGGCGTCGAGGCCGGGTTCGAGCAGCGCCCTCGTCTCGTCGGTGAACGGCCCGATCGAGGTGCCCTCGCCGAAGACCTCGGTGGTGACGCCCTGGTAGAGGTCCGACAGGCCGCGGCCGTCGCGCTCCAGGCTGAAGTACGCGTGGCTCAGCACGTTGACGAACCCGGGCGCGACCACCAGCCCCGTCGCGTCGAGCACCGCCGCGTCGTGCACGTCGTCGCCGGGACCGACGGCGGTGATCCGGTCGCCGTCGACGAGCACGTCGGCCACGCGGCCGTCCCCGCCGCCGCCGTCATGGACCGTTCCACCGCGGATCACCAGGGTCGTCGACATGAGAGCATCATGGGGCCGCCGGGGTCGGTCCGCTTCGGCCGTCCGCACAACTGGGCGGCCGGTTCTTCGTGTGAGACGCCGACGACGTGACGGTCACGCTCGCGCACGCTGCCGGTACGACTGTGCACGCTGGTACAACGGTGCACGCTGCCGGTAACAGCGACGGGAGACCAGGTGGAGAGCACCCCCACAATGCGCACCCTGCTGAAGGCGTCGCTCGCCGGCGTGACCGGCGCCGCCGCGGTGAGGGAGATCTGGTAGCCGACCCGTGCTCACCTTCACGCTGCGCCGACTCCTCGTCGCCATCCCGGTCATCGTGGCGTCGACGTTCGTCGTCTTCCTCCTGGTGACGCTGTCCGGTGACCCGCTCGCCAACCTCAAGGGCCGCAACCCGCCGCCGTCGCCGCAGGTGATCAGGGTCGAGGAGCACCGCCTCCACCTCGACGAGCCGCTGCTGCAGCGCTACTGGACCTGGATCACCGGCGTCGTGCGAGGCGACTTCGGTCCCTCGGTGCGCACCAACCTGGACATCGGCCACGAGATCACCACCAGGTTCGGCGTCACCATCCGGCTGATCGCCCTCGCCATCGTGCTGGCACTGGTGCTCGCCGTCGTCGTCGGCGTCGTCAGCGCGGTGAAGCAGTACTCGGGCGTCGACTACGGATTCACGTTCGCCGCGTTCCTCTTCCTGTCGATGCCGTCGTTCTGGTTCGCGATCCTGCTCAAACAGGCGGGGATCTCACTCAACTCCCTCCTCGGCGACCAGGTCGTGTACACGATCGGGGAGAAGTCCGTCCTCGTCGAGGGCGGCCCGTGGGCTCATCTCGTCGACGCGCTTGGCCACATGGTGCTGCCGACGATCTCGCTGGCGCTGATCTCCTTCGGGGCGTGGAGCAGGTTCCAGCGCGCGTCGATGCTCGAGGTCCTGAACAGCGACTACGTCCTGTTCGCCAGGGCCAAGGGCCTCTCCAGGAGCCGCGTGATCGTGAAGCACGCGCTGCGCACCGCGCTGATCCCGATGACCACCGTGACGGCACTCGACTTCGCGACGCTGATCTCGGGCGCGGTGATCACCGAGACCGTGTTCCAGTGGCGCGGGCTCGGCGACTTCCTCGTCACGTCGGTCGAGCAGCGCGACGTCTACGCGGTGCTCGGTTGGCTGCTCGTCGTCGCCGTCGCCGTCATCGTGTTCAACCTGATCGCCGACCTGCTGTACGCCCTGCTCGACCCGCGGATCCGCTATGACTGACCGCACCGAGGCGGTGGCCGGCCGTACACCACGACCGGCCGCGCGAGAGACAGGTGTACGCCAGCGCAGTCAGGGCGAGCTGGTGCTGCGGCGCTTCCTGCGGCACAAGGCGGCGGTGGTCAGCCTCGTGCTCTTCCTCGCCGTCGTCCTGCTCGCGTTCGTCGGCGGGGCGCTCTGGCGCTACGACTACACCGACATCACGTCCGCGGCCTCGGTGCCGCCGTCGCCGCAGCACCCGTTCGGCACCGACAACCTCGGCCACGACACGTTCGCCCAGGTGCTCCGCGGCACCCAACGGTCGATCGAGATCGCCCTGCTCATCGCGCTCCTCGCCGGGTTCGTCGGCACGCTGTGGGGCGCGGTCTCCGGCTACTACCGCGGCATCACCGACAGCGTGATGATGCGGATCGCCGACCTCGTCCTCACCCTGCCGCTGCTCGCCGTCGCCGCCGTGCTGACCCGCGCCACGTCGGGCTCGTGGTGGTTCGTCGCGCTGGTCATCGCGGCGCTGCAGTGGGCGTACGTGTCCCGCGTGGTGCGCGGCGTCGTGCTGTCGCTGCGGGAGAAGGAGTTCGTCGAGGCGTGCCGTGCCCTCGGCGCCACCGACCGCTGGATCATCTTCCGGCACCTGATCCCGAACGCGCTCGGTCCGATCATCGTCAACGTCACGATCCTCGTGGCCGTCGCCATCCTGGTCGAGACCGCGTTGTCGTTCCTCGGCCTCGGCGTCCAGCCGCCCGACACGTCGCTCGGCCTGCTGGTCAGCGAGGCCGACACCGCGGTGAGTACTCGCCCGTGGCTGTTCTACTTCCCCGGCGCGTTCATCGTCGTGATCGCGCTGACCATCAACTTCATCGGCGACGGCCTGCGCGACGCGTTCGACCCGACCCAGACGAAGGTGCGCGCATGAGCACCGACCCTGTCCTGGAGGTGACCGACCTCACCGTCTCGTTCCCGACCGAGGACGGGCTCGTCCGTGCCGTCCGCGGTGTCAGCTACGACCTGCGGCAGGGCGAGGTGCTCGGGATCGTCGGGGAGTCCGGCTCCGGCAAGTCGGTCACGTCCATGGCGGTCATGGGGCTGCTGCCGGCGTCGGCGAAGGTCGGCGGGTCGGTACGGTTTCGCGGCCGGGAGCTGCTCGGTGCGTCCGACCGGGAGATGCGGAGCGTCAGGGGCGGCCGGATCGCGATGGTCTTCCAGGACCCGATGACCTCGCTCAACCCGGTCTACCCGGTCGGCGACCAGATCGCCGAGGCCGTGCGGGCGCACAACGACATCAGCGCCGCGGCCGCACGCGAGCGCGCGGTCGAGCTGCTCGCGATGATGCAGATTCCCCGTCCCAGGGAACGCGCGCGCGACTACCCGCACGAGTTCTCCGGCGGCATGCGGCAGCGGGTCGTCATCGCCACCGCGATGGCCAACGACCCCGACGTCATCATCGCCGACGAGCCGACCACCGCGCTCGACGTCACGGTGCAGGCGCAGGTGCTGCAGGCACTGGAGACCGCACGGAGCGAGACCGACGCCGCCATGGTGCTGATCACCCACGACCTCGGCGTCGTCGCCGGCTCCGCCGACCGCGTGCTCGTCATGTACGCAGGCCGGCCGGTCGAGCTCGGCGCCGTCGACGACATCTACTACGAGCCCCGGATGCCGTACACGCTCGGGCTGATCGGCAGCCTCCCCCGGCTCGACCGGCGAGGCGACCGGCTCGTCCCGATCACCGGCTCGCCGCCGTCGCTGCTCGACCTGCCGCCCGGCTGCCCGTTCGCGCCGCGCTGCCCGATGCGGCAGGACGTCTGCGACGACGAGCCCGAGCTGCGTCCCACGGCGTCCGACGGCCACCTCGCGGCCTGCCACTTCTCCGCCGACCTGGCAGGTCGGCGACCCGACGAGGTGTTCGCCGTGACGTCCGTCGACGACGACACGGGAGGCGCGCCGTGACCGAGCCCGTCGCGCCGCTGCTGTCGGTACGCCACCTCGTCAAGCACTTCCCCGTCCGCGGCAAGGGCCTGCTCAGGCAGACCACCGGCGACGTCCACGCCGTGTGCGGGGTCTCGTTCGACCTGCACGCCGGCGAGACCCTCGGACTGGTCGGCGAGTCCGGCTGCGGCAAGACGACCACCGGACGCGCCGTGCTCAACCTGCAGCGGCCGACGTCCGGCCAGGTGCTGTTCCAGGGCCACGAGCTCGGTGCCACCGGTGCCAGGGACATGCGCCGGATGCGGCAGCGGATGCAGATCGTGTTCCAGGACCCGTACGCCTCCCTCGACCCCCGGGTGACGGTCACCAACGCGATCGCCGAACCGTTGCGCATCCACGGCACGTACGCGCAGGGCGGGCAGGACCGGGTGCGCGAGCTGCTGCGCACCGTCGGGCTCAACCCCGAGCACGGCAACAGGTACCCCGCACGAGTTCTCCGGCGGCCAGCGGCAGCGCGTCGGCGTCGCCCGCGCGCTCGCGCTGCGCCCTGAGCTCGTCGTGCTGGACGAGCCGGTGTCGGCGCTCGACGTGTCGATCCAGGCGGGCGTCGTCAACCTGCTCGAAGACCTCCAGGAGCAACTCGGCCTCGCCTACCTGTTCGTCGCCCACGACCTCTCCGTCGTCCGGCACATCGCGCACCGGGTCGCGGTGATGTACCTCGGCCGGATCGTCGAGATCGGCGACCGCGACGAGCTGTTCGACCGGCCCGCACACCCGTACACCCAGGCCCTGATCTCGGCCATCCCGGTGCCCGACCCCCGGCGCGAGCGGGCCAGGGCGCGGCAGCGGATCGTGATCGGCGGCGACGTGCCCAACCCGGTCAGGCCGCCGAGCGGTTGCCGGTTCCGCACCAGGTGCCCGAAGTTCGGGCAGCTCACCGAGGACGAGCAGCAGGCGTGCGTCGAGGAGGTACCCGAGCTCGTGGACCGCGGGCAGGGCCACCCGTCGGCTTGCCACTACGCGGAGGTCGTCCCCGTCATCTGACGTAGACCTATCATTACCTACTAAGACACTCGGATTTATCTTGAATGACCGCCGTCGCGCTGTTACGCTCGGTGGCGTGCTGGTTCTGGTGACGCGTCGACTACATGCGGCTCAGCAGCATGGTCTGTCCCTCTCTCACTGAGCCACCGGCCATCGGGCCATCAGCCCGGGCTCGTTCGATACCCCGCGGCGCCGACCGTTCCGCTGCCGGGACGCCGCGATGCACCACGTCCTCCCCTTGCCCTGCTCCACGTGAAAGGCACCCCGTGAAGAAGCACCTCCTGACGGCCCCGGTCGCCGGCCTGTTCCTCGCCGGTCTGACCGCGGTCCTTGCGGCACCAGCCGCCTCCGCCCACCCAGGTCATGAGCACCCGAGCACGCCCGCCACCCCGGTGGACGGTCTGGTCAGCGCGCTGCCGAAGGACCCGTCCGCGATCGTGACGGGCGCGGTCCCCGACCCGGCCGGCCTCCTCGCCGGACAGATTCCCGACTCCCCGACCGGCGTGCCCCAGCACGGCGAGGGCGGGGTGCCCGTGCCACCCGCCGACCCCACGGCGGCGCCGTCGTTCTTCCTGGCCCACCTCGACACCTACCACGTCGGCCAGCCGCTGCTCGGCTTCGTCGCACCGCTGGAGAACCCGCAGGGCTGGGCCGACAAGCACCTCATCCCCACGGTGCTCGAGACCGGAGCGAGGGCGGTGAAGCCGGTGAACCCGGCGCCGCCGGTCGACGGCGACACCTGGCAGGACAACAGCGCGAACCCCGGTCCGATCGGCGGTGAGGTCCCGCACGGGGACAGCAGCCTGACGCTGGTACCCGTCGAGCCGACCGCCGGCGCGGAGTTCTTCGTCCGGCACCTGAACACCTACCACTTCGGCAAGCCGCTGGTGGGCTTCGGGCCCGCGATCAACGACCCGCAGACCTGGGCCGACAAGCACCTCATCCCGACCGCGCTCGAGGTGGGCTACCGCACGCTGAAGCCGGTCAACCCCGCGCCGACCGTGCGCGCGGACCCGCTCTACCCGGACGCGCAGTCGCCCGGCGGCCACGACGGCGGCAGCACTCACCGATCGCAGGCGACGAGCGCGAAGCATGCCGACGCCGACGCGACGTCCGCACGAACCGGGTCCGTGGCGGACGCGGCAGACACCACGCGGGCCGTGCAGGAGACTGCAACCGCGTCCTCGACGGCGACCAAGGTGACGGGGGACACCGCCGAGCGGTCGGAGCCCCGGGATCAGGCCACGACCGGAGCGTCCGACCCGCTCGGCGATGCGACGAGGACCCTGAAGGACCTCACGCAGCTGCCGATCGGACCCGCGGAGTCCGGGCAGGGCGGCGAGTAGCCCCCGGAGTCCACACGGCACCTTGCGAGCCGACGCCGTGTACGCGCCACGCACCCCGGCGCGTGCACGGCGTCTTCGCGTCCGGCGTCAGGCGCGGGACGCCTCGGCCAGGCCACGCAGCAGGTCGAGCTCCTTCTCCCTGCTGAGCCCCGCGCGACGCTCCCTGGTCAGGCCGCGCTCACGTTCGAAGGCCAACGCGTCGACGAGCGTCTCCACCAGCGGGCGACGCCGCAGCCCCGCGGCCACCGCGGCAGCGTCGGACCGCGCGCTGTGGCCGGCGTACTCGGCGCCGTGCAGCCACAGCGGCAGGGACTCCGGCCCCATGTAGAAGTCGACGCCCTGGTCGACCAGCCAGTCGGGGTCGGCGAGGACAAGGCCACCGTCGTGTCCGGCGACCTTGCGCGCCGCGGCGAGCACCTCGCCGAACGGCGTCTTCTCCCCGCTGACGTTGAACGTGCCGGTCAGGCCGTTCTCCGCGCCCGTGACGAGCCACTCGGCGAAGTCCCTGACGTCCGTCGACTGGGTGGGCTGCTCGGGGACGTCGGGGGCGAGCACGGCGGCCTCGAGGTCGGCGCCCGCGCCGGACTCGGCCGCGAGAGCGAAGCGTCCCGGCCAGTACCCGAACCGGTCGCTACGGTCTCCCGGCCCGGAGAGCAGCCCGACGCGGGAGACGTGCAGCTTCTCGCCGACGGCCTCCGCGCACGCCCGCTCGCAGGCGGACTTCGCCTGGCCGTAGACCGTCCAGTCGGCGACGTCACCATCGAGCGGCTCGTGCGGCTCGGCGCTCTCGTCGGCACCGGGGACGTCGTCACGCGCGTAGACCGAGCACGACGAGACGTACGTCCAGTGCCGGGTGCGCTCGCCCAGCGCGTCGAGCGCCGACCGCACCAGGCCCGGCTGCCACGAGACGTCGACGACCTCGTCCCACGACTCGTCGCGGACGTCGTCGTACGCCGCGGACTCGCCCCGGTCCGCCGACACCCACCGCACGCCGGGCGGCGGGTCGCCGCTCTCGCCGCGCGCGAGGCACGTGACCTCGTGTCCGTGGGCACGCGCCGTCTTCGCCAGCTCGCCACCCAGCCACGCCGTTCCGCCGAGCACCAGGACTCTCATGCCGGCGAGCCAACCAGGAGTCGGGGAGCGTTGTCAGCGGCTTTCGCGGAGAGCGGAGCGTCCGAGCGGCCGCCCTGTCAGAACGTCAGGGGTCATGGCCCGCTGAGGATCTGCCGGGTCAGCAGGCGAGCTCGGCGCGGCCGAGTTCTGCCCCGACGCCAGGGTGGCGGCGGCCGAGGTGGAGCTCCACGCCGGCCGCCCGCACACCTGGCTCGACCGCCTGCCGTCGCTGCTCGCCGCACAGGAGGCCGCCGAGGTGGCCGAGGCCGAGCGCCGACTGGGCTCATGACGCTCGCTTAAGCGAGCCGCAAGCGAGCCGCAAGCGGCCCCGGGTTGACTCGCCTTCGTGCCACCGGCGCGGCAACATCCCGCCCAGTCGCAATGGTGGTGCACCGGGTGCCCGCGGTACCTCTCGCACGCACGAGGGGCCGCGGGCATACCCGTTTCCGGAGGCGACGCAGCTGGCTCGCATGGCATGATCACGGCGTGGACATCAGACACGCGTCCTCGGTCGAGGAGATCGTCGCGGCCGAGCACCTGCTCGACGGACCGGCCGAGCCGGCCGCCACGGAACGCTTCGTCGCCGACCCCCTCCACCACATGCTCATCGCCTACGTCGACGACCGGCCGGCCGGCATGGTGACCGGCGTCGAGATGACCCACCCGGACAAGGGCACCGAGATGTTCCTGTACGAGCTCGGCGTCGACGAGGCGTACCGGCGCAAGGGCATCGGCTCGGCCCTCGCCGCGGAGCTGGCGCAGCTCGCCCGCGACCGTGGCTGCTACTTCCAATGGGTGCTCGTCGACAACGACAACGAGGCCGCCCTCGCCACCTACCGCCGCGCCGGCGTGACGGAGGAGGCACCCCAGACGATGCTGGGCTGGGACTTCGCCGGTCAGGGGTAGTCGCGCAGGATCGTCACGCGTCCGTCGGGGCCCGAGCCCCAGCACGCGCGGTCGGCCGTGCACTGCACGCCGTCGAGGCTGCCCTCGTCGAACGTCCGCCAGGTGCGGCCGCCGTCGACGCTGACGTCGCTGCCGGTGGGTCCGACGGCGAACGCCACCCGCGCGCCGAGCCAGGCCGCGCCCGAGCGGTACTCGGTGGGTGCGCCCGCGCCGACCAGCTCGAACGACCGGCCACCGTCGCGGGTCGTGGCGAACGCGTCGGGTGCCGACTCCGGTGTCGTGTAGTCGCCGCCGACGGCGAGGCCGTGACGGCGGCCGCGGAACGCCAGCGCGTAGATGCCCGCGCTGGGACCGCTGGGCACCGGGGTGTCGGTCACCGACCAGGTGCGACCGCGGTCGCGGGTGTGGAACACGCGCGAGCGCTCGCCGCCGCCGGTCGCGATCCACGCGTCCCGCGGTCCCGACGAGACCAGGCAGGTGCCGCTCGCCGCGAACCCGAACTCCCCCGGCAGGGCGTCGGGCATGCCAGCCGGGTCGGCCACGCGCCAGGAGCGCCCGCCGTCCGAGGTGCGGATGAGCCGGATCCTGCCGTCGACCGGGTCGCTCATCGCGAGACCGTGCCGCTCGTCGAAGAACGTCATGCAGTCGTAGAACGCGGCCGGGTCGTCGTTGACGAAGCTCTCCTGCCAGTGCCGCCCGCCGTCGCGCGTGACGTACACCCGCGACGCGTCCCCCTCACCGATCGTGAGCGCCACCGCGTGCCTGGCGCCGAACGCCTCGATGTCGCGGAACTCGAGCTCCTCCGCCCCCAGCGGCGAGACGTCCTCCCAGTGCCGGCCGCCGTCGAAGGTGCGCAGCACCGTACCGCCGCTGCCGGCGACCCAGCCCACGTACCTGTTGACCGCGGCGAGACCGCGGAACTGCTCGGTGGTGCCGGTCGGCCGTTCCTGCCAGCTCGGCAGCGCGGGCGCGGCCTGGGCCGCGGAGCCCGTCCCGACCGTCGTGGCGAGGACCATCGCGGCGGCCGCCAGGCCCAGGGCTCGTCGTCTCATGACGGTGCACGGTAGCGCCGAAGCGTACGCACGGGGAAGGCCGAAGCGTAAGCACAGGAAGGCAGTGGCACGCCGGGAAACGGGTCACGGTGTGCGACCGTGGTCGCGTGCACCGGATACTCCTCGACGGGCGGTCCCTGCGCGTCCCCGACGTCGAACGCCTCGCCCGGCGCGACGCCGAGGCCGAGGTGGCGCCCGAGTCCCGCGCGCTCGTCGCGTCCGCGCGGGCGACCGTCCTCGCGGTGGCGCGGCAGCGACCCGTCTACGGCCTGTCGACCGGCGTCGGCGCCAACCGCGAGGTCGAGGTCGACACCGACGACATCGGCGGTCACGGCATGCGGGTGCTCCGCAGCCATGCCGCCTGCACCGGACCGACGGAGGCCGACGACGTCGTCCGCGCCACGCTCGCCATCAGGCTCAACCAGATCCTCGCCGGCGGGTCGGGCATCCGTCCCGAGGTCGTGGACGCGCTCGCCACCGCGCTGGCGACCGACTCGCTCCCGGTCCTGCACCGCTACGGCGCGCTCGGCACCGGCGACCTCTCGCCTCTCGCGGAGCTCGGGCTCACGCTGGCCGGTGAGCTGCCCTGGCGTACCGGCGGAGTGCCGCCGCTGCGGTTCGTCGCGGGCGAGGCGCTCGCCTTCATGAGCAGCAGCGCTCTTACCCTCGCCACCGCGGTACTGGCCAGTGGCATGGCCGCGCGTCTCATTCGGGCGGGCCACGTCGTCGCCGCCCTGTCGTTCCTCGCCCTCCAGGGCAACGCGGAGGCGTACGCACCCGCCGTGCACGAGGCCCGGCCGCACCGCGGATCGGTCGAGGTGGCGGCGGAGCTGCGGCGGCTGCTCGGCCCGCCGCGCGAGAGCAGCCGCATCCAGGACCCGTTCGCGCTGCGCGCCATCCCGCAGGTCAACGGCGCCGCGGTCGAGACTCTCGACCGGGTACGCGAGGTGCTCGACGTCGAGATCAACTCCGCAGTCGAGAACCCACTCGTCGTCGCCGCGGACGGCGTGCCGGCCGAGGTGCTCCACCACGGTCAGTTCCACGCCACCGAGGTCGCGTCCGCGCTCGACTCCGCCCGCCTCGCGATCGCGGCCACGTGCGCGCTGTCCACCGGCCGGCTCGGCGCGCTGCTCGAACCCGACCTCACCGGCCTGAGCGTCTTCCTCTCCTCGGGACCCGCGGGCAGCTCGGGCCTGCTCGTGCTCGAGTACGTGGCCCACGACGTGCTCGCCGAGATCCAGCACGAGGCCATGCCGGTCACGACCGGCACCGCCGTCATCTCCCGCGGGCTGGAGGACCACGCGAGTTTCGCCACGCAGGCCGCCCGCTACACCGCCGCCCTCGCCGAGCACGTGCCAACGGTGCTCGGCTGCGAGCTGGTGGCGGCGGTCCGCGCGCTGCGCTCGGCGCCGGAACGCGTGTCCGGCGCTCCCGTGCAGGAGGCGTACGCGATCGCCGACGCCGCCCTGCCCGCGGGTGCCGCCGACCGGCCGCCGGGCGACGACATCGCCGCCGCCGTCGCCCTGCTCCCCCGCCTGGCTGCGGCCGTCGGGTGAGCCGGGCAGACTGATCCCCATGCATCTCGTCGCCGCGCCGGACAAGTTCCGCGGGACGGCCACGGCCGCGCAGGTGGCGGCGGCCATGTGCGCCGCCGCGGTCGACGCAGGCTGGACCTGCGCCGACCTGCCGCTGGCCGACGGCGGTGAGGGCACCGTCGACGCCTTCGGCGGACCCGACCGCGAGACCACCGTCACCGGCCCGCTCGGCCGTCCGGTCGTCGCGTCCTGGCGGTACGGCGACGGCACCGCCGTGGTCGAGATGGCCGTGGCGTCCGGGCTCCAGCTGGCGGGCGGCCGCGAGCACAACGACCCCCTCGCCGCCACGACCCGCGGCACCGGCGAGCTGATCGCCGCGGCGCTCGACGCCGGCGCGCACCGCGTGATCGTCGGCATCGGCGGGTCGGCGACGACCGACGGCGGACTCGGTGCGGTCGAGGTGCTTGCGCCGTACGCACCGCTCGACGGCAGTGCCGGGGCGGCGGTGCTCGTGGCCTGCGACGTGACCACGACGTTCGCCGACGCCGCCCCCATCTTCGGCCCGCAGAAGGGCGCGGACGGGCAGCAGATCATCGTCCTGCACGAACGTCTCGAGCGGCTCGCCGAGCGATACCTGGCGGAGTACGGCGTCGACGTCCGTGCGTTGCCCGGCGCCGGCGGCGCAGGCGGGCTCGGCGGCGGCCTGGCCGCGCTCGGCGCTCGGCTCGCCCCCGGCTTCGACCTGATCTCGCAGGAGCGCGGGTTGCCCGGTGCCGCGGCCGCGGCCGACCTGGTCGTCACGGGCGAGGGCCTCCTCGACGCGCAGTCGCTCGCCGGCAAGGTCGTCGGCGGCGTGGCCGAGGTGGCCGGGATCGACCGCACCGCGGCCGTCGTCGGTGACCGCGTCGACGGCGTGCCGGTGCCGTTCCCCGTGCTGAGCCTGGTCGAGACCTACGGACGCGAGCGCGCGTTCGCCGACACCCTCGCCTGCGTGCACGACGCGACCGCCCACCTGCTGGAGGAGCGGACCGCATGACCGACACCGCGACAGAGGCATTCGCCACGCATCGCGGCATCCTCGTCGGCGTCGCCTACCGCGTGCTCGGCCGGATCGCCGACGCCGAGGACGTCGTGCAGGAGGCCTGGCTGCGGTGGAGTCGCGTCGACCACGACGCGGTCGACGACCCGCGTGGCTACCTCGTCACGGTGGTGACGAGGCTCGCGATCGACCGGCTGCGCCAGGTCCAGGCACGACGGGAGACGTACGTCGGCGAGTGGCTGCCCGAGCCACTGGAGACCCAGCCGCTCGAGACCGACGCGGCCGTGGGCGTCGAGCGGCAGGAGTCGATCTCGCTCGCGCTGCTCCTGGTGCTGGAGACGCTGTCACCGCTGGAACGCGTCGTGTTCGTGCTGCGGGAGGCGTTCCACTACCCGTACGCCGAGATCGCCGAGATCGTGGAGCGCGGCGAGCCGGCGGTCCGGCAGCTCGCGAACCGCGCC
Organism: Streptosporangiales bacterium; assembly: GCA_009379955.1. Taxonomy (NCBI): domain Bacteria; kingdom Bacillati; phylum Actinomycetota; class Actinomycetes; order Streptosporangiales; species Streptosporangiales bacterium. The sequence continues at coordinate 46,296 of WHST01000009.1, forward strand.
CGCGACCACGTCGAGGCACGCAGGCCCAGGTTCGACAGCGAGCGCCAGGTGCGGCAGCGCGCGACCGAACGGTTCGTCGCCGCTGCCGGCGGCGGCGACGTCACGGCGCTGCTGCAGCTGCTGGCACCCGAGGTCGCGCTGCACAGCGACGGCGGCGGCCGCGCGAAGGCGCCGCTGCCCACGATCGTCGGTGCCGACAAGGTCGCCCGCTTCCTCTCGGCGATCGCGGCCGATCCCCCGTACGACGACCTCGAGATGCGCCTCGCCGACGTCAACGGCGGCCCCGCCATCGTCGCGTCGAGCGGCGGTGAGCCCGTCACGGTCTTCGCCCTCGACGTCACCGACGGGCTCATCCGCACCGTCTACCTGATGGCCAAACCCGGACAAGCTCACCGGCGTTCGCCCCTCCTGACCAGCGTGACCGGGGTCACGCCGGCTCCATGTCACAGCCGTCCCGGCGAGCCCGTCGTTCAGGCGATCGGACACGGAGGGAACTGGCATGTCGGACATCACGGTGGTAGGCGGCGGGCTCGCGGGTCTGGTCGCGGCGATCACGGCGGCCGAGGCAGGAGCGGGCGTGCGGCTGTACGAGTCGCACGGCACGCTGGGCGGACGGGCGCGCTCGCTCGACGGGTCGTACGTCGCCAACGACGGCACCCGGGTCTTCTACGCCGACGGCCCGCACTGGGCCTGGCTGCAGGAGCGGGGGCTCGCCGGCCCCGCGGCGCAGCTCGGCCTCGCGGAGTTCCGGCGGAGCGCCTTCCGGTACGGGGGCGGCATGGTCAAGGTGCCGCCGATGGCTCTGCTGCGGGCGGCGGCGAGGCGCCGGCTACGGGCGCCGGTCGACCGCGACTTCCACGGCTGGGCGTGCGAGCACTTCGGCGAGCGCTCCGCCCGCGCGGTCGAGGCGTTCCTCGGCGTGGTGACGTACGACGCCGACCCGGGACGGCTGTCGGCGGCGTTCGCGTGGGAGCGGTTCCTCCGGGTGACGACGCCCGGCCTGCCGTTGCCGCGGTACGTCATCGGCGGCTGGCAGTCGGTCGTCGACCGACTCGCCGCCCATGCGACGCGGCTCGGCGTGCGTATCGAGGTCGGCACCAGGGTCGACACCCTCCCCGAACCGCCCGTGGTGATCGCGACGCAGCTCGTCTCGGCCCGGCAGCTGCTCGGTGACGACGACCTCGCGTGGGAGAGCGGGCACAGCGCTCTGCTCGACGTCGGTCTCGTCGCCGACCGGAAGGACCCGTTCCTCGTCTGGGACCTCGACGAGGGCGGCTTCGTCGAGCGCTACTCCAGCCCCGACCCGTCGCTCGCGCCGCCGGGGCACTCGCTGGTGCAGGCGCAGCTGCCGGTACGTCCCGGCGAACGCAACGCCGACGCGCACGCCAGGCTCGAGCGCCTCTTCGACCAGGCGTACGCGGGGTGGCGGGAGCGGACGACCTGGCGCAGGGACGCCACGGCGCGGGGCCGTACCGGCGCGCTCGACCTCCCCGGACGCACCTGGCGCGACCGGCCGGCGGTCGACAGGGGCGACGGCGTGTTCGTCGCCGGCGACCAGATGGCTGCGCCCGGCCTGCTCAGCGAGGTGTCGTTCACCAGTGCCGTCGAGGCGGCCCGTGGCGCGGCCGCGCTCGTCGTGTCTACCCCTGGAGCGCGGCCACGAGCGCCTCGGTCCGCCCGGTGACCCGGGCGAGCGTGAGCGGGTCCATGTAGTCGCGGTACGACACGATCTCACCGTCGCGCACGCGCATCACGCCCACGGCGGTGACGCGGTAGGGGCCGTTCGTCGCGTGCGAGGTGCCGCGGTGCTCGATCTCGACCACGACGACCTCCGGGTCGGTGGTCTCGTGCAGCTCCATCGTGACCTCGTCGATCTCCAGCCGACCCCGGGTGGCCGCCGCGGCGGCGTAGAACTCGCGGATCGCGTCGCGCCCCTCCAGGCGCTCGGGCATGCCGGGCATGGCGAACGGGTACTCCAGGACCCCGTCCGCCGCGAACATGTCGACGAAGGTGCTCCCGGAGGCGCCCTCCACCATGCGGCGCACCTGCTCCGCGACCTCGCGGGGGGTGCGAGTCGTGATCGTCTCCTGCGTGGGCATGCGGGGACCTCCTCGGTCGTGGCGGGACGGGCCTAGAATCGGAACGCTGGACCCGTTTGAACGATACGGAACGCACGCCCCCGTTTGTCTACCCGTCCGAGGGAGCCGACGTGACCGACCGGCCGCTGCGCGCCGACGCCAGGCGCAACCGCGCGCGGGTGCTGGCGGCGGCGGAGGAGGCGTTCGCCGCCGAGGGGGCAACGGTGCCGCTCGACGAGATCGCGCGGCGCGCGGGCGTCGGCGCGGGCACCGTCTACCGCCACTTCCCCACGAAGGAGGCGCTGTTCGAGGCGGTGATCCTGCACCGCGTGCAGGATCTCACCGAGCACGCTCGCGCGGACGCCGCGGCCGAGGAGGCGGGCACGGCGTTCTTCTCGTTCCTGCGCCGGCTGGCCGAGACCGCCGCCGCCAAGCACGACGTGACCGACGCGCTGACCGGCGCGGGCTTCGACGTCACCTCCGTGCTCGCGAAGGCACAGGCGGACATGCGCGACGCCCTGGGTGCACTGCTCGACCGCGCGCAGCGTGCCGGCGACGTTCGCGACGACATCGCCATCGACGACCTGATGATCCTGCTGAAGGGCAGCCTGCTGGCGCTGCGCGGCAGCGACGCCGACGACGCCGCGCGTGACCGTGTCTACGCCGTCCTGGCCGACGGCCTGCGCACCAGGCCATGACCACGACGTGTGGCCTTGAACCCGGCCGGCGGACGCGGCATCGGATCCCGCGAATCATCACCGTCGCCGAGGAGGACCGATGACCACCGGGCCCGCGCCCCACGGAGCGCCACCGTACGGCCAGCCGCCAACTCCCTACGCGCACTGGGGGCTGCGCGTCGCGTCGCTCGCCATCGACGTCGCCCTCTTCTACGTCCCGATGCTCCTGCTGGTCCTCCTCTTCGGAGTGCTGGGCCTGATCGACGAGAACGGCGACCCGGCAGGCGTCGTCGCGAACGGCCTCGTGAGCGTCGTCGGCCTGCTGACGCTCGGGTTCGCCGTGGTCAACAGGCTCGTCCTCGACGGCCGCAACGGCCAGTCGATCGGTCGGCGGATCACCAGGACCCGACTCGTCTCGCTGCAGACCGGCCGGCCGATCGGGGTCGGGCGTGCGCTGCTGCGCCAGCTCTGCCACCTCGTCGACACCGCGACGTTCTACGTCGGCTACCTGCTCCCGCTGTTCACCAGGGAACGGCAGACGATCGCGGACATGGTGCTGAAGACCGTCGTCGTGCGTACGACCGCCGGAGGCAGGTGACACCGTGGACGCACGTGGCCGGCTCGACGACGACCCGTTCGACTACCAGGTGACCAAGACCGGGCAGGTACTTGTCAGCCGCGGTGGCCGGCGGATCGCGGTGATCGCGGGTGCGAAGGCGGCGAAGCTCGTCGCGCAACTCGACCGTGGCGACGACCGTGCGAGGCAGCTCGCCCTGGCCAAGGCGACCGGCAACTACCGGCACGGCAACGAGCGGCGTTGACGCGAAGGCCTGCACGAGTGCTCACGGGCGGGGCGACGTACCCCGCAGCCGGAGCCGCCGGTACGCGAGCGCGGCGAGGCTCACGCTGACGGGGAACAGCAGGTGCCAGCCGGTCGCCAGCAGGAGCACGACGACCAGGCCGAGTGCCAGGAACGCCATGCGCCTGCCGGCCGAGCGCCGGGGGAGCAACCGGATCGCCGCGAGCGTTCCCGCCGAGTAGATCGTCGCCAGGCAGGCCGCGCCGAGATGCACGATGCGCTCGACACCAGCACCGGTCACCGCCAGACCGGCGAAGCAGACCAGCCCGCCGACGGTCAGCACGGCGAGGCTGCGACGCGGTATCTCTCCCGAGCGGCTGCCCACCGCGAGCGCCCGCGGGAGCGCGCCGTCGCGTCCGAGCGCCGCCCCGAGCTTCGCCCCGCCCGCGAGGTACGCGTTCATCATCCCGCAGGTCAGGACCACGGCGACGGCGGCCGCGGCGGGTGGCGCGACGCCGTCGACCGCCACGGCGAGCAGCCGGGAGAGTGGTGCCTCCGACGATCCCGCACCCGCGCCGAGCACGAGGACGACGGTCGTCGCGGTGCCGAGGTAGAGCACGCCGACGACGACCACTGCCACGACGGTCGCGCGACGGATGTCCACGGCGGGGTCGTGGAACTCCCCGGCGAGGTGCGTGACCGCCTCCCACCCGGCGAAGGCCCAGAGCAGCAGCGAGCCGGCGACGACCACGGCCCACCAGCCATGCGGCGCGAACGGGGTGAGGTGGGCCGCGCTCGCGTGCGGGGCGGCGAGCACCAGCACGGCCACCAGCGCCACCGCGAGGACGGCCATGAGCCACAGTTGCACCCGGCCCGACACCCGCAGCCCGAACGCGTTGGTCCCCGCGACCGCCACGAACAGGGCCGCCGAGGCGAGCAGCACCGTCGTGCGACCACCACCCAGGACCTCCTCGACGTACGCGCCTGCGAACAGTGCGGCCCCCGGCACCCCGAGCGGCAGTGCGAGGTAGAACAGCCAGCCCGTCATGGCGTAGGCATCGGGACCGAACGCCCTGCCCACGTAGGTCGCCACGCCGCCGGCGTCCGGATGGCGCGCGGCGAGCGCGGCGAACGTGCCGGCGAGCGGCACCGACAGGACCACCATGCCCACCCACGCGATCAGCGACGCCGGGCCGGCCGTGCGCGCCGCGAGGCTGGGCAGCGCGATGACGCCTGTGCCGAGGACGGCACCGACGTAGAGCGCCGCCCCCTGGGTGACGGTGACCCGCCCCCGCGGAGCCGGGTCGGGGGCGACATCTCGCACGGCGTTCACCACCGCACGATGTCACCTGGCTGAGACAGGTCATCAGCGATAGCCGATCGATACAGGACCAGTCGGGTCGCCGACCATCATGCGAGGAGACCGGCTTCGAAATGGTTCGACGAGGATGTCGAGATCGGTGACGGTCCGTTCGACGCATGAGTAACCGACCGCTTCACCCGACCGGTCCCGCCCGAGAGGAAGACCCATGACAGCTACGCAGGACGACCGAGCCGTCCCGACCGCCGCACCGGCCACGCGGGCCGTCCACGTGACCCGCTCACTGCTGGGCTACGGCGTGATCGCCGGCCCGATCTACCTCGTCACGTACCTCGTCCAGGGCCTCACCAGGGACGGGTTCGACTTCGGCCTGCACGCCGCGAGCCTGCTCACGGCCGGCAGCCTCGGCTGGATCCAGGTCGTGAACTTCGTCCTCACCGGCGCGATGATCGTCGCCGCGGCCGTGGGGCTGCGCCGCGCGATGCCCACCGGCCGCGGCCGCATCTGGGGCCCGTTGCTGCTCGGCCTGTACGGACTCGGCATGGTCGCCGCCGGCGTCTTCCCGGCCGACCCGGCGTTCGGCTTCCTCGCGGGTACACCCGACGGCCCCGGGACCGTGAGCTGGCACAGCCTCGCGCACCTGTCCGCGGGCGGTGTCGGGTTCCTCGGCCTCGTCGCGGCGTGCCTGGTCCTCGCCCGCCGCTTCGCCGGCCTCGGCGAGCGCGGCATGGCGGTGTTCTCGGTGGTCACCGGCGTGGTCTTCCTCGCCGCGTTCGCCGGCATCGCCTCGGGATCCGCAGGCCCGGTGACCACCCTGCCGTTCGTCGGCGCCGTGGCGCTCTCGTTCGTCTGGCTCGCCACCGTGTCGGGCCGCCTGTACCGCAGGCTCGCCGCGGACTGCTGACCGACAGGCGGCTCAGCCCGGACCGGTCACGCCGGTCCGGGCTGTTCGCCGGGTCACCGGTGCTGTCCGCGCAGCACTCCGAACCGGTCGAGCAGGAACAGCGTCAGCGCGATGCCGATCAGCGGGATCACGAAGAACGGGAAGAACCCGTGCGCGATCGCGCACACGCTGAAGATCGCCGCGAGCACGAGGAACGGCACCGGCAGCCAGCGCAGTCCCTTCCCGCCGCGAAACGGCGGCCTGCCGCCCTTCTGCGCGCCCCAGGCCGCGGCCCACGGCGGCGCACCCTGCTGCGCCCACGGCGGCTTTCCGCCCTGCGCCCAGGGCGGACCCCACGGGGTGCCCTCCTGGCTGTCGTCCTGCTGGCCGCCGGGCAGGTCGGCGAACAGCGCGTCGACGTCCGCCTTCGTGCGGGCCTCGTACGCCTGCTGGCTGCGCTCGGCGTGCTCCTCCTCCGTGAGCCGGCCCGCGGCGTAGTGCTCGCCGAGCCGGTTGACGGCCTCCTCACGCTCGGCGTCGCCGATGCGTATGCCCGGGCGTCCCGGCTGTTCTGAGTTCTCGGTCATGACGATCTCCTCGATGTCTGGTCTCACTCGACATCTCGATCGTCTGCCGGATCGGGGCTCGCGTCGTCGGACGGCGGGCGGCATCGCGTGTACGCCGTTCGACGCAGTGCCGCTGAAAGACCTACGACCAGCCGGGGCGGACCAGGCCCGTCTCGTACGCCATGACGACGAGCTGGGCGCGGTCGCGGGCGTGCAGCTTCACCATCGCCCGGCTCACGTGGGTCTTCGCCGTCGCCGGGCTCAGCACCAGCCGCCCGGCGATCTCCTCGTTGGACAGGCCCTCGCCGACGAGGGCGACGACCTCGCGTTCGCGGTCGGTGAGGACGTCGAGCTCCCTCGTCTTCGTGGGCTCCTTGGCGCGCGCCGCGAACTCCGCGATGAGCCGGCGCGTGATCCCGGGCGACAGCAACGCGTCGCCCTCTGCGACGGCGTGGATCGCGTAGATGAGCTCGGTCGGCTCGGTGTGCTTGACCAGGAAGCCACTCGCGCCGACCCGCAGCGCCTCGAACACGTACTCGTCGAGGTCGAACGTGGTGAGGATGACGACCCTGGTGCCGGACAGCCGGGGATCGGACACGATCGCCTGCGTCGCCTCGAGCCCGTCCATGCCCGGCATGCGGATGTCCATCAGGACGACGTCGGGCGCGTGCTCGCGGACGAGCCGGACGGCCTCCTTGCCGTCGGCGGCCTCGGCGACGACCTCGACGTCGGCCTGCGCGTCGAGCAGCGCCCGGAAGCCGCCGCGCACCAGAGCCTGGTCGTCCGCGATGATCACGCGGATCATCCGCGTCCCCCTTCACCGGCCGGCGCCGGGTCGACCGGGATGGTCGCCTGGACGCGGAACCCGTCGCCGTCGACGGGACCGGCCTCGAACGAGCCGCCGAGGGCCGACACCCGGCGACGCATGCCCTCGATGCCGCTCCCCGTCCCCGGCAGCCTCGAGAACCCGCGGCCCACGCCGTCGTCGGCGATCGTCACTGTCAGCACGCGGTCACCGTAGCCGATCCCGATGGACACGGCCGACGCCTCGGCGTGCTTCAGCACGTTGGTCAGCGACTCCTGGACGATCCGGAACACCGCGAGCTCGACCGCCGCGGACAGCTCGCGCTGCCGTCCCTCGTACGCGATCCTCGCGTCGAGTCCCGCGACGACCGCGCGGTCGACGAGCAGCTGCAGGCCACCGATCCGCGGCGTCGGGGACCGCGGCGCGGCGTCCCCGACCCGCAGCACGTCGAGGACCGACCGCAGCACGTCGAGGACCGACCGCAGCTCGCCGAGCGCCTCCGCGCTCGCCTGCTTGATCGCGGCGAGCGCGGACCTCGCCTGTTCGGGCCTCTCGTCCATCAGGTGCAGGCCGACGCCCGCCTGGACGTTGATCATCGAGATGTTGTGGGCGAGGACGTCGTGCAGCTCCTGGGCGATCACCAGGCGCTGCTCCGTCGCGCGCCTGCGCTGCGCCTCCTCCCGTGTGCGGACGGACTCGATCCCGCGCTCGCGCCTGATCCTCATCACCTCGGCCACGCCGAGCGCGAAGAGCGTCCAGACGACGTGGGTGGTGACGGCCGTGAGGGACGGCGGGGCGCCCGGGTCGCGCAGGTAGGCGATCAGCAGGAACGCCGTCACCCCCACGGTCGCGCCGACCCACCCGACCAGCCGGTGCCCGGCGTTGACGGCGACGACCAGCGCGACGAAGAAGAACAGGAAGACCGGACCCACGTAGCCGAACGCCGAGAACGCCAGGGTCGCGACGAGTGTCACGGCCAGACCGGCGACCGGGAGACGGCGCCGGACGATCGGGAACGGCCCGGTGAGGGCCAGCAGGACGGGCCCCGCCAGCAACAGCACCAGGCCGAGCGGATCCATGTCCCTGGCGAACGGCGCGTGGAAGCCCGCGCCGAACGACGCGCCCGTCGACACGACGGTGAGCAGCACGAGGAAGACCCACCACCGCGCCGGCCGTGCCCAGGTCGATCCGCGGTGCCGGTCGAGCTCGTCCTCGTGCGCGAACAACACAGCCGAACCGTACGGCCAAAGGCGCACCGCCGTCATCGACACCCGAGGGGCTTCCCGTCTACTCCCCTGGTGGTATGCGGGGTGGAGCGCATGATGGGAGCCGTGCAGCAGCGGAACACGACCCTCGCCGGCGCGCTCGTCGCCGCCGCCGCGGTCGGCTACGCGGCTCTCGCGTCCGGTCTGACCGTCCGCACCTGGCCCGCGGAGGTCGCCGTGCTCGTGCCCGCGGCGGTCATCACCGCACTCGCGCTCGCCCGTCCACCTGGCTCCGTCTCCGTGGCCGAGCCCGTTCGCCGGGCGGCGGTCGTCTGGGGCGTGCTGGTCGGTGCGGGGCTGCTGTGGGAGGCGTGGGCGTTCTTCCACCAGCCCGCCTGGAACGTCGCGTCGATCACGCACCCGTCGCTCTCGTCGCTCCTCGAGCCCGCGCTCGATGTCCGGCCCGGTCGGTTCGTCGCGTGGCTGCTGTGGCTCGCCGCGGGCTGGGGACTGACACGACGAAGCGGGCAGGGCCGATGATCTGGCGACCGATCATGATCAGCGGCTTCGTGGTGCTCTTCGCGCTCGCCGCCATCGCCGTTGTCGTGGCGTGGCGACGACGCGACCGGTTGGCGACGCTGCCCACCGTGCTGCGTGCGGCGATGTCACGGCACCTGGTCGTCCGCGTCGTGGTCGTGCTGGCGTGGGCGTGGCTCGGCTGGCACTTCCTCGCCCGCACCGGCTGAGCGTTCCCGGTGGACGGCGACGGCGACCACCACGAGGAGGATCCCCACCACCTCCTGCGGCGTGGGGATCTGCGCGAGGACGACTGCGCCGATCACCGCCGCGGTCGCCGGCAGCAGGCTCAGCAGCAGCGCGAACGTCGACCGCGGCAGCCTGGCCATCGCCAGCTGGTCGAAGACGTACGGGATCACCGACGACGTCACGCCGACCGCGACACCGGCCGCGAGCAGCCAGGGCGAGGTGAACGCCGACAGCGCACCGGAGAGACCCACCGGCGTGATCGCCACCGCCGCGACCGCCATCGACGCGGCGAGCCTGTCGACCCCGCCGCTCGCGCCACCGGCGGCGGCGCGATGGCCGAGCACCACGTACCCGGCGAACAGCGCGCAGTTGGTGAACCCGAACACGAAGCCCAGCGGAGCGTCGACAAGGCGCACGTCGGCGAGGAGGACCACCCCGAGCACCGCCACGACGAGGGCGAGCAGGTTGCGACGCGTGCGCACGCCCACCGCCGCGAGGGCGATCGGGCCGAGGAACTCCAGCGCTCCCACGGTGCCGAGCGGGAGCCTGGCGATCGCCAGGTAGAAGCAGGCGTTCATCGCGGCCAGGGTGGTCCCGAGCCCGAGGACGAGCAGGCGCCCGCGCGGCGACATCGCCCGTACCGTCCGCCACGGCCGGCGCCACGCGGCGAGGACGACCGCGGCGGTCGCGACCCGCAGCCACGCGACGCCCAGCTCGTCGACCGCCGCGAACAGCAGCACGGCGAACGACGGGCCGAGGTAGTGGAAGACGGCGCTGCCGACGAAGTACGCGTGCGGCGGCACCCGGCGCGGGCGCGTGGATGACACGCGACCATGCTTGCCAAGGCCATAACCTTTCGGAACGGCAGATCGACGGCATCGGAGGAGAGATGGCGAAGGATCGACGACGCAGCGAGGCATCGGTCCGTGACATCGACGGTTCGCTGCTCGACAACGATGTCAACGTCCGGCTGCTCGAGGCGCTGCACGCCGACCCGCGCATCGCGATGTCCGCGCTGGGGCGTGCGGTCGGGCTGTCCCCGCCCGCCGTGACCGAGCGGGTGCAGCGGCTCGTCAGGGCCGGCGTGATCGCCGGGTTCTCGATGGAGGTCGACCCGGCCGCGGTCGGGCTGCCGGTCGCCGCGTACGTCCGCGTCCGCCCGGGGCCAGGTCAGCTCCGCAGGATCGCGGACCTCGCCCGCGAGACACCCCAGGTCGTCGAGTGCCACCGGATCACCGGCGAGGACTGCTTCCTGCTGAAGGTGCAGGTCGGTGCGGTCGACGAGCTCGAGGAGGTGCTCGACAGGTTCCTGCTGTACGGACAGACGACGACCTCGATCGTCCAGTCCACGCCCGTCCCGCGCCGACCGCTCCCGCTTCGGTGCGACGAGGGTCACGCCCCGAACCCGTACGGAGCGTGACCGTCCCGATCGCAACGGCACCTGGAGTCCTCTCGACGTCAATAGGATCGCGAAGTGCCCCAGCTCTCCCTTCGGCGATCACTGCGCCCCGGACATCTCATCGTGTGCGGCAGCACGCCGCTGGCCTTCCGGCTCGTCGAGGAGCTCAGCAAGAGGTACGCCGAGAACGTCACCCTCGTCATGCCGCCGACGAAGCGCACCGACCGGCGCCGGCTGGCCCTGCCGAGCAGTGTCCGGGTCGTCGAGGCCGTGACCGTCGACACGGATGCGCTGCGCGCGGCGAACATCGAGTCCGCCCGTGCCATCGCGGTGGTCAACCAGGACGACGTCGGCAACATCCACATCGGCATGCGGGCACGCGATCTCAACCACGACGTGCGGCTGGTCCTGCACTTCTTCAACATCAAGCTCGGCCGCCAGGTCGGCGCCATGTTCGGCGACTGCGTCGCCATGTCGGACTCCGGGGTCGCCGCGCCGTCGTTCGTCGCCGCGGCGATCGACGACACGATGACGGTGAACCACGTGCGCCTCCCCGGCCGCACCGTGTACGCGTCGCGGCGTTCGCGGGTCAAGCGGCACCGCATCATCTGCGCACTCGCCGACAGCTCGACGGCGGATCGACCGAACATGCTGCCGGACACGGAGTCCGAGAGCGATATCGTGCTCGCGATCGCCGACGGTCACTCGACCCGATGGGCGGAGATCCGCCGGCGCGTCCACGGCTTCGGTCTACACCTGCGCACGCTGATCAGCGGGCGCCTCCGAGCCGCCCTCCTCGTCATGTTGGCACTGCTCGTGCTCGGCACGGTCATGTTCGCCACCGACCCGCAGTACACGATCTGGGACGCCGTCTACCTGACGCTGCTCGACGCGGCCGGCGCGACCGACCCCAACAGAGACCTGACCAAGCTCACCAAGCTCACCCAGATCCTCATCACCGTCGTCGGCATCTCGATCATCCCGCTGCTGACGGCGGCCGTCGTCGACGGCGTGGTGAGCGCCAGACTCCAGCCGTTCACCACCCGCCGCCGCATGCCGTACCACGGCCACGTGGTGGTCGTCGGTCTCGGGAACGTCGGCACCAGGGTCATCAGGCGGCTGCACGACCTGGGCCTGCAGGTCGTCGCCGTCGAGGACAACAAGCATGCCATGGGCGTGCCGGTGGCACGGAGCAAGCAGCTGCGCATCCCGGTGATCATCGGCGACGCCACCCGCGAGGAGACACTGCTGGCCGCCGCCGTCGACAACTGTCGCGCGCTCATCGCGGTGACGAGTGACGACATCGCCAACCTGGAGACGGGGCTGCAGGCCCGCGACCTGCGCAAGGACCTGCGGGTCGTGCTGCGTATCGGCGAGGACGACCTCGCCGGCAGGCTCCAGCGCAACTTCGACATCACCGTCTCGCGGAGCGTCTCCTTCCTCGCCGCCCCGGCGTTCGCGGCCGCGATGATCGAGCGTGAGGTCGTCGGCACCATCCCGGTCGGTCGCCGTGTGCTCCTCGTCGCCGACGTCCCGGTACGGCCGGGGTCGCCGCTGTACGGCCACACGATCGCCGACGTCTACGAGCCCGGCCGGGTACGTGTCATCGCGTTGCGTCGCCGCGGCGAGACCGCATACGACTGGTCTCCACCGGACGACCACCAGCTGGCCACCGACGACCAGCTCACCATCGTCGCGACGCGCACCGGCCTCGGCCAGGTGCTCACCAACAGCATCGCCGACGACTGACCCGCCGACCCGTCAGTCGGGCGGGTCGACGGTCGCCAGCCACCAGGTCTCGGCGATGTCGGCGGGGTTCCTGAGGTCGGCGCCGGTCAGCACCGTGAACTGGGCGAGCCGGTGCCGCAGCGTGTTCGGATGGACGTGCATCGCGGCAGCCGTCTCGTCGACCCGGAACCCGTGCCTCAGGTAGCTGACCACCGACTGCCAGACGTCGTCGCCGTACCTACCCTTGTCCCGCAGCGGCGCGAGCAGCCGGTCGGAGACGATCTTCGCCATCTCCGGATCCGTCGCGGCGACCGCGGCGAGCCGGAGCTCGTCGAGTGTGTGCAGGCCCGGCCGGTGCAGCTGCGCGGCCGCGGCGAACGCCCTGCCGGCGGTCACCCCGGACTCGTAGAGTTCGGCGGCGGGGCGCAGCGGACCGACCCCGAACGTCCCGAGCCGCTCGTCGACGACGACCGCGGCGCCGAGCAGGCCGACGACGTCGCGGTCGACCACGGCGATGACGGAGCTGCCCGGCGGGAAGCCCTCGCGAAGCGCCGGCGCCGTGACGCCCTCGGCCGCGCGGCCGCGGACGGCTGCGTAGTGCCCGATGGGATCGAGGCCGAGCTGGACCAGGTGGACGCCGGCCGACTCGGCGCGGACCGGCTGGTCGAGCAGGGCACGCAGCGCGGCGCCCGTGCGCGCCTCGTCCTCGCGGGCCGAGTCGATCCCGACCTGGTGGTGCGCGGTCGCCGCGGCCACGGTCACCCCGTCGATCCACCGCCGCACGATCTCGATCATCGGCAGCAGCTCAGTGTCGGTGAACCCGCGGCGGCGTCCCTCCTGAGCGACGATCGTCCAGAACTCCTGCCCGGCGAGGTGGTACGCATCGAGGATGGCCGCGAGGCTGAGGCCGCGCCTGGCCCGGTCGGCGATGATCTCCGCGATGCCCCGCAGCTCGTCACTGTCGGGGAGCCGGCCCTGTTTCGCCGAGCCGAGCCCCGCCGTGACGGTGTGCCGGACGCCGGCGAGCAGGACCTCGTCCGGCAGGGTGCGGTACTCCGGGATGGCCTGGCTGATCACCTCGGCCAGCCGGGCGACCAGGACCTGGAGCCGCTCCTCGTCGTCGGCCAGGTCGGCGAACAGCTCCCGCATGGCGGCCGGGACAGTGGGTTCCTCCAACACGCCGGCCTCCCAGGTGGCCACTTCTCCAGACTCCGTGGCACCTCATTGTGGAGTACCCCGATCCATTCGAGAATCACCGGGTCACGCGGGTGTCGACGGGACCGCGTGAAGGTCCCGGGGGGACGCGCCCGTGGAAGGCACTTCCCAGGGGGGACCGTGTGGTTCCGCGGGCGCGTTCCCTCGACCGCCGCCGCAGGGCGAGGGCCGGCCGACTGTGTCGATTGCCCTCGGCGGTCTTGCGACAGGAGGACCTGGTGATCCCCACCGCACTGTCCACCCAGCTCGCCGCGCTGGTTGCCGCCGACCCCGGCCGTCCCGCGGTCACCTGCGGCGACGAGACGCTGACCCGCACCGATCTCGACCGGCGGACCAACGCCCTCGCCCGCGCCTACGCCGCGCGCGGCGTCGCGGCCGGGTCGATGGTGACGATCGCCCTGCCCAACGGGCTCGAGGGCGTCGAGGCCGCCGTCGCCGCCTGGAAGCTCGGCGCGATCCCGCAGCCGTTGTCGCCGCGCCTGCCCGCCCACGAGCTCGCCGCGCTGCTCGACCTCGCCCGTCCCTCGCTCGTCGTCGGCGGCGACCCGGCAGCGACCGGCGACCTGTCGGCCGTCCCCGCGGGGTTCGTACCCGACGTGACCGACGACTCCGCGCTGCCGCCCGCCGTCGGACCGTCGTGGAAGGCGCCGACGTCCGGCGGCAGCACCGGGCGACCCAAGCTGATCGTCGCCGCGCAGCCGGCGTGCGCGGAGGTGGTACTGGGGTACGCCCAGCTGTTCCGCATGCCGGCCGACGGCGTGCATCTGGTGACCGGCCCGATGTACCACAACGCGGGGTTCATGTTCGCGACCTGCGCGCTGTTCAGCGGCAACCACGTCGTGGTGATGCCGCGCTTCGACCCGGCAGAGACGCTGCGGCTCGTCGACGCCCACCGCGCCGACTGGGTGTTCGTCGTGCCGACGATGATGCACCGCATCTCCCGGCTGCCGGGTGCTGTGCGCGAGTCGTTCGACCTGTCCAGCCTGCGCCTGCTGCTGCACAGCGCCGCGCCCTGCCCGGCGTGGCTGAAGGAGGACTGGATCGGCTGGATCGGCCCCGACCGCGTGTACGAGATGTACGCGAGCACCGAGGCGATGGCGGGCTCGATGATCACCGGCGACGAGTGGCTCACCCACCGCGGCAGCGTGGGGCGCATGGTCGTCGGCGAGGTCAGCATCCGCGATGCAGGCGGCGACGAGGTGCCCCCGGGTGTGACCGGCGAGATCTGGCTCCGCACCGCGGCCGACGCGCCGTCGACGTACCGCTACGTCGGCGCGCGTGCGCGTACCCAGCCGGGCGGCTGGGAGTCGCAGGGCGACTGCGGCCGAGTCGACGAGGAGGGCTACCTCTACATCGCCGACCGGCTGCCCGACATGATCCTCGTCGGCGGCGCCAACGTGTACCCCGCCGAGGTCGAGGCCGCGCTCGACGAGCACCCCGCAGTGGAGTCCTCCTGCGTCATCGGCCTGCCCGACGACGAGTACGGCAGCACCGTGCACGCGATCGTCCAGACCGCCGACCCGCTCGACGCCGACGCGCTGCTCGCCCACCTGCGCGAGCGGCTGGCCCCGTACAAGCTCCCGCGCACCTTCGAACGCGTCGACCATCCGCTGCGTGACGACGCGGGCAAGGTACGGCGATCGCGGCTGCGGGCCGAACGGCTGGAGCGACGCCTGGTCGGCTGAGAGTCGACCCCACTCTTACGGACAGTCGCCAAACCGGCTACAGTCCGTCGGGTGATGGCACCTCCCGGATCACTCCGGGTCGCCCACTTCACGGATACCTGGGTGCCCCGCCGCGACGGGGTGGTCACGGCGCTCGAGACGCTGACCACCGCGATGGACCAACTCGGGCACGACAGCCTCATCGTCGTCCCGCGTCACCACGGCCAGCAGCGAAGCGACGGCCTGCTGCGCCTGCCGTCGGTCCCCTGTGGCATCGCCCAGTTCAGGCTCGGCGCCTGGCCGCGGCACCGCCACGTGGAACAGGTGGCGCGGTGGCGTCCCGACGTGCTGCACGTGCACACGCCCGGGTTCATCGGACTGCTCGGTGTACACGCGGCGCGTGCCCTCGGGCTCCCGCTCTTCCTGACGTACCACACCGATCTGCACGCGTACGTCGACGCGTACCGGCTCCCCCCGCACGTGCTCTCCGGCCTGCTGCGCTGCTACGCCCGCCGGCTCGGCGTCCGCCCACCGCGCACCGACCACAGCTGGTCGCCGAAGGTCTACCGCCACACGGTCGTCGACGCGGCGACCCGGCTCCTCTACGGGTCGGCAGACACGGTCATCGTCCCCACCGACGCCGTCCTGCAGAGGTCCCGCGTCGCCCCCACGTTCCCCCGGCTGCGGGTCGTCCCCACCGGTGTCGCCCTGCGCACGGCGCCACCCGGCTCCCGCGCGACGTTCCGCCGCCGACACGGCATCGACGTCGGCGACCCGGTCGTCCTCTACGTCGGCCGGCTCAACCGCGAGAAGGGCATCGACCTGCTCACCGGCGGGTTCGGCGAGCTGCTGCGCAGCGTGCCCAACGCGCGGCTGCTGCTCGTCGGATCGGCTCACGACGGGCGCTGGGTGACCAAGCTGCTCGACCGGGCCGGGATCACCGACCGCACCGTCCGCACCGGGCAGTTGCCGCCCGCCGACGTCGCGCAGGCGTACGCCGCCTCCGACGTCTTCGCGTTCCCGTCCCGCACCGACACCCAGGGCCTCGTCGTCCAGGAGGCCGCGCTGGCCGGCCTGCCGATCGTGCTCGCCGACCCGTGCCTGCACAACACGGGCCCGCTGGCCGGCGTCGGCATGCTCACCGACGACCACCCCGTCGCCTACGGTGAGATGCTCGCGCGGCTCGTCCGCGACCCGGGCATGGCGCGCTCCGTGGGCCAGGCGGCGAAGGAGCGCGCGGAACGCAACTCCCCGCAGGCGTACGGGCAGACGATGGCCGCGGTCTACGGCGAGAGCGTGGCACGCCAGACCCTCGTCACGGGCCTGCTCAGCGCCTAGGCCCCCGTCCGCCCATCGGCCACCGCGGCGTCACCTCCCCGGTCGGAGCCATCGACCGGTAGACTGCGGGGGACGGCGTCTCGCCGTCGCTCTCGTGGGCGAGCCGCCCACGCGGTCGTTTCTCTCGTTCCGTCCCGGCATCGCGGACCCATTCTGCTGCCGTCCTACGGGTGATCGAGCCTGACACGGCCCCCCGTACCAGACGGAGCTGTTCACCTTCATGCCCCAACGCCCCAGCTATGCCCGCACGTCCTCGAACGGCCGCCCCTCGAAGGGCCGCTCGTCGTCGAACGGGCGTCCCTCGTCGAACGGCAACGGCCGCAGGTCCCATCCCGCTCGCCGTCCCAAGCACGTCGCCCCGTCGGCCCCGCCGTCGAGGGTGAGCGAGCTCGAGCGCGCACTCGACGCGACGACCACGTCCGTCCCGGCCGACCTGCCCGCCACCTTCGCCGCGTCGGCGTTGCCGACCCCGCTCGTCGACGAGCTCACCCGCGCCGGCATGACCACCCCGTTCCCGATCCAGGCGCGCACCATCAAGGACGCGCTCGCCGGTCGGGACGTCCTCGGCCGCGCGCAGACGGGCTCGGGCAAGACGCTGGCCTTCGGCCTGCCGTTGCTCGCCCACGTCGCCGCGGAGCAGCGGCCCGTTCCCGGCCGGCCGCGCGCGCTCGTCCTCGTCCCCACCCGTGAGCTGGCGCAACAGGTCACCGACACGCTCGCGCCGCTCGGTCGGGTCGTCGGTGTCCGGATCGCCGCGGTCTACGGCGGTGCGTCGATGGGGCGGCAGATCACGCTGCTCCGGCGCGGCGCCGGCGTGGTGGTCGCGACGCCGGGACGCCTGATCGACCTCATCGAGCAGGGTGAGTGCCGGCTCGACGAGGTCACGGTCACCGTCCTCGACGAGGCCGACTACATGGCCGACCTCGGGTTCCTGCCCGCGGTGACACAGCTGCTCGACCTCACCGCCACGGGCGGTCAGCGGTTGCTGTTCTCCGCCACGCTCGACCGCGGTGTCGACACCCTCGTCCACCGGTTCCTCACCGACCCGGCAATGCATGCCGTCGCCGAGGCGGCCGCGCCGATCGAGTCCGTCGACCACCGGGTCTTCTCGTTGCGTCCCGAGCACAAGGTGCCGGTCGCGGCCGAGATCGCGGCCCGTCCCGGACGCTCGCTGTTCTTCGTCCGCACCAAGCACGGCGCCGACCGGCTCGCCAAGCAGCTGCGTCGCACCGGCGTCGAGGCGTCCGCGATCCACGGCAACCTCACCCAGGCCGGGCGCGCCCGTGCGCTCGCCGGCTTCGCCGCCGGCAGTCCGCGGGTGCTCGTCGCCACCGACGTCGCGGCCCGCGGCATCCACGTCGACGACGTCGACCTCGTGGTCCATTTCGACCCGCCCGCCGACCACAAGGACTATCTGCACCGGTCCGGTCGTACGGCACGCGCGGGGGCGACCGGCACCGTCGTCTCCCTCGTCCACCCCGAGCAGCAAAGGGACATGTCCCGGCTGCAGCGGAACGCGCACGTCGAGGCCGAGTTCGTGACGGTCGAGCCCGGGCACGAGGCGGTCAGCGAGATCGCGACGTCCGGCACGCCGGTCGTCGTCCGCGAGGTCCCCACGACCGCCCGGCCGCCGCGCCGCGACCCGCGGTCCGGCAACCGCTCTGGCCGCCGCCCGTACCGGGGCGGCGACCGCAGGAGCGCACCGAGGTCGTGAGGGTCAGCCGGTGGCGGACGACATCGCGGCCGCCACCACGTCACCATGAGCGAGGGACAAAGGACCGAAGCCCCCAACCACAGGCATTCCACCGAGAGCCGGGAACGTGGGGGGGCCGGGGGGCTCGGCCCCCCGGGTAGATACAAGGAATCCGGGAAGGTGGTCGACGACCACCGAACAGGGGTGGGCGAGGAGGGAGTTGAACCCTCACGTCCTTGCGGACACACGGACCTGAACCGTGCGCGTCTGCCATTCCGCCACTCGCCCTGGTGACCGCTGCAGGCTAGCACGGGGTGGACGACCTCCCACGGGCCGACGCCTGCACCGATACCATCTCAGCGAGGGTTCGTCGAGAGCCGGCGGACCCCGAACGACGAGGTTGTCGTGGAGAGGGGGCGTCATCGTGAGCGTGTGGTCCCGGTTCGAGCGGCGCCTCGAGGGACTCGTCGAGGGTGCCTTCGCTCGGGCGTTCAAGTCCGAGCTCCAGCCGGT
Source organism: Streptosporangiales bacterium (assembly GCA_009379955.1). Taxonomy (NCBI): domain Bacteria; kingdom Bacillati; phylum Actinomycetota; class Actinomycetes; order Streptosporangiales; species Streptosporangiales bacterium. The sequence continues at coordinate 64,945 of WHST01000009.1, forward strand.
CGAGGTCGCCCGTGCGCTGGCCCGCGAGGTCGACGACCGGGCGGCGATCATCGGGAAGGGCCGGGTGCTCGTCCCCAACGACTTCGTGGTCGAGATCGGCGAGACCGACCACAGCAGGCTGTCGGTCTACTCCGACAGCCTGGGTTCCGAGCTCGCCACCGTGGTGTCGGAGCACGCCAAGGAGGAGGGCTACCACCTGGTGGGTCGCGTGCAGGTGCGGTTCCGGCATGCCGACGACCTGCGCACGGGGGTCTTCCGGGTACGCAGCGGCGTCCAGCCCACCGGTCGCACCCCGCACAGCGTGCCAGCCTTCGAGCAGCACCCGCAGCAACAGGGCTACCAGCCGCCGCCGGAACCGCCGCAGCAGGGATACCAGGATCCGCAGTACGCCCCGCAGGGCTACCAGGATCCGCCGTACGCGCAGCAGGGCTACCCGGATCAGCCGTACCCCGACCCGAACTACCCGGACCCGAACTATCCCCCGCACGGGTACCAGGACCAGCACTACGACCCCCACCAGGGTCAGCAGGGCTACGCCGATCCCCAGTACTACCAGCACGCCGACCCCAACTACCCGGGGCAGGGCTACCCGGATCCCGGCTACGGCCACCAGGGGTACCCGCCGGTGCCTGTGCCGCACGAGCTGCCCGAGCCGTACTCCCAGCCGCCGCCCGAGCCCTATCCGCACGCGGGCTACACCGAGGACGAACGCACCCGGGTCACCCCGCTGCGTCCGCGGCAGCAGGCGCATCTCGAGACGCCTGACGGCACCGTCGTCGGCTGGCTGACCGGACCCGTCAACGTGGTGGGTCGTGGCAGCGAGAGCGACGTGAAGATCACCGACCCCGGCATCTCCCGGCGGCACGCGGAGATCCGGCTCGAGGGCAACGAGTACATCGTCACCGACCTCGGCTCGACCAACGGCACGATCGTCGACGGCCGGCCGGTCCGTCGGGCGTCGCTGTACGACGGATCCAGCATCCAGTTCGGGCGCACCACCGTCACGTTCCGCGTAGACGGCTGACGGAGGTCCGGACGACCCATGTCGGTACTGACCATCACGCTCATCCGGATCGGACTGCTGGTCCTGCTCTGGCTCTTCGTGCTCGCCGGTTACACCGTCATCAGGCGTGACCTCTTCGGCGCCCGGGTCGCGCCGAAGACCACGGCACGGCCCCGCGGCCCGCAGCCCCGGCCACCGAAGCCCAGCCGGCGCGGCCGGCACGCCCCGAGCCGGTTGGTGGTCACCGAGGGTGCGTTGGCCGGCACGACGTTGTCTCTCGGCGATCGGCCGATCACCATCGGCCGGGCCGGCGACTCGACACTGGTCATCGACGACGACTACGCCTCCACCAGGCACGCCCAGCTCGTCCCTCGCGACGGCGAGTGGATGCTCGAAGACATGGGTTCGACCAACGGCACCTTCCTCGACCGCGCTAAGGTCGGCCGACCGACACCTGCCCCCCTCGGTGTCCCTATCCGTATCGGGAAGACCGTGCTCGAGCTGCGCCGATGACCTCCCACCCCACCGATCCGCGTATCGGAGGCCGTGCCTTGACGCTCAACCTGCGCTACACCGCCGCCTCCGACGTCGGCATGCTCCGCGAGGAGAACGAGGACTCCGCCTACGCGGGCGCCCACCTCGTCGCCGTCGCCGACGGTGTCGGCGGCAACGTCCACGGCGAGGTGGCGAGCGCCGTCGCCATCGCGACGCTGGCGTCCCTCGACAAGAGCCTGCCGGCCGACGAGCTGGCCGGGTGCCTCCGCACCGCCGTGCAGGAGATCGACCAGGCCCTGCAGCAGATGGTCGACTCCGACTCCTCTCTCGAGGGGATGAGCACGACGCTGACAGCGCTGCTCTTCAGCGACGGCCGGTGCTGTCTCGGGCACATCGGCGACTCGCGGGCATACCTCGTCCGCGACGGCATGCTCCGGCAGGTCAGCAGGGACCACTCCCTCGTCCAGACACTCGTCGACGAGGGCAAGATCACCCAGGAGCAGGCGGCCGTGCATCCGCAGCGGTCGGTCATCCTCCAGGCGCTCAACGGCAGGGGCAGCGCCCGGGCCGACATCGACCTGAGCGACGCCGAAGCCGGCGACCGCTGGCTGCTCTGCTCCGACGGCCTGTCCGACTACGTGAGCGGCGACGCGATCCTCGAGACGGTCACCGGCTCGGCCGACCTCGACGCCATGGCCGCGCGGCTCATCTCCCTCGCCAACGCCGCCGGCGGACCCGACAACATCACCTGCGTGCTCGCCGACGTGGTCGACGACGCGGCGCAGGACACACCCCTGACGGTCGGAGCGGCGGCGTTCCCGGCTCCGGCCCAGGCCGCGGACGAGCCGACCTCACCGCTCCGGCGCCGGTGGTGGCAGTCGCTCCTCGGCGACCGGACGGCTAGGGTCGACGGATCCGCGCCACCGTCGGCCACCACGGACGACGAGAACCCGACGCCGGCACCCGACACGCACCGATGACAGCCCCACCCGACGACGAGGCACACTCGTGACCGCGCAGCCCGCCGCCCTCCGCCGCTCCGCTCCTCGCTCCGCGGCGAGCCGGTTACGCCACCTACGTCGAACCGCTGCGATGCGCACGGCGGAGGACGGCTCGTGACCTACACCCTGCGGTACACGGCCGTGTCCGACGTCGGGCTGCTGCGCAAGCTCAACGAGGACTCCGCGTACGCGGGACCCCACCTCGTCGCAGTCGCCGACGGGATGGGTGGGCACGCCCACGGCGAGGTCGCGAGCGCGACCGCCATCGCCACGCTCGCCCGGCTCGACGCGGAGGTCCCGGGCAGCGACCTCGCGGGTGCCCTGCGCGCCACGATCGACGAGGCGAACTCCGTCGTCCGCAGCATGGTCGACGCCGATACCTCGCTCGAGGGCATGGGCACGACGGTCACGGCGCTGCTCTACTCCAACAACAGGGTGTCCCTCGGGCACATCGGCGACTCCCGGGCGTACCTGCTGCGCGACGGCGCCTTCCGCCAGGTCACCAAGGACCACACCCTCGTGCAGTCGATGGTCGACGAGGGCCGCATCACCGAGGAGCAGGCCGCCGTCCACCCGCAGCGGTCCCTGCTGCTGCGCGCCCTCGGCACCGGCAACGCGATCGAGTCCGACGTCAACATCCACGAGGCGCGGCTCGGCGACCGCTGGCTGCTGTGCTCGGACGGTCTCACCAGCGTGGTGACCGAGGAGACGATCGCCACCGAGGTCGCGCGCACCGACGAGATCGAGATCGTCGCGCACCGCCTCATCGACCTCGCCAACCGCGGCGGCGGGCCCGACAACATCACCTGCGTGATCGCCGACGTCGTCGACAACGCCACCGGCCCCGATCACCCGGTCATCGTGGGTGCGGCGAGCGAGGCGAACGGGGAGCCGCGCCGGGGCAGCGACTCCGCGGCCGGCCGCGCCGCCGCGTTGACTCCCCCGCCCGAGGAACCGGAAGAGGAGGAACCCGAGCCGCGCCCCCGGCGCCGCTGGGCGGCCGTCGTCTGGCCCGTCGGCGCGGTGCTGCTCATCGCCCTGTTGGCCTTCGGGTCCTGGCAGTGGGCGATGGCCCAGTTCTACGTCGGCGTCGACCGCGGCAACGTGGCGGTCTTCCGCGGACTCGCCCAGCCGGTCGGCCCGGTGGACGTCAACCGCGTCGAGGAACGCACCGACGTCAAGGTCACCGACCTGCCGGCGTACGAGCGCGAGCGGGTCGAGAACACCATCGAGGTCGGCAGCCGGGCAGACGCCTTCGCCGCGGTCAAGCGGCTGGGCGCCGAGGCCGACCAGTGCATCGAGCGACGCAAGCCGACATCGACGCCGACTCCCCGGCCCTCGGGGTCGACGAGACCGACCGCGACTCCCGCGCCGACCGGGGAACCCACCGGAGGGTGCTCGCCGTGACCTCCGCGGCGGCCGAGGTCCGGCCGCAGGACCGCAAGCCACGTATCCGTACGCGGCGCACCGTCGAGCTCGCGATGCTGGTGTTCGCGACGCTCATCGGCCTCGTCGCGTTCGCCAACGTCGAGATCGTGATGAACGGCGCGGTCCCTCCCGACCTCGCGTGGTACGCGGGCGGGCTCGTCCTCGTCGCGACCATCACCCACCTGTTCGTCCGCTTCTTCGCGAAGTACGCCGACCCCGTGCTCTTGCCGTGCGTCTTCCTGCTCAACGGGCTCGGCCTGGTGATGATCCACCGGATAGACCTGTCCACGAACCGCGGCGGCGGCACCCCCATGCAGTTCGTGTGGACGATGCTGGGCATCGCGCTGTTCGTCGCCGTCCTGTGGTTCGTCCGCGACCATCGCGTGCTGAGCCGCTTCACCTACACCGCGGGCGCCGCCGGCCTGCTGCTCCTCGCCCTGCCCGCGGTGCTCCCCGACGCGCTGTCGGAGATCAACGGCGCCAAGCTGTGGATCAGGCTCGGTCCGTTGTCATTCCAGCCGGGTGAGTTCGCGAAGCTGCTCGTGATGGTGTTCTTCGCCGGTTACCTCGTGGCCAAACGCGACGTCCTCAGCCTGGCCGGCCGCCGCCTGCTGTTCGTCGACCTGCCCCGCGCGAAGGACCTCGGCCCGGTGCTGCTGGCCTGGATCATCAGCCTCGGCGTCCTGGTCTTCGAACGCGACCTGGGCTCGTCGCTGCTGTTCTTCGGCATCTTCGTCGGCATGCTCTACATCGCGACCGAGCGGGTCAGTTGGCTGATGATCGGCGTGCTGCTGTTCGTGGGCGGTGCGTTCGCGGCGTACACCTTCGTCGACCGGGTGCAGATGCGGGTCGACCTCTGGCTCGACCCGTTCGGCAACAAGGACCTCCTGGGCGCGGGCCAGATCATCCAGGGCCTGTACGGCTTCGCGCACGGCGGCCTCACGGGCACCGGCCTCGGCCAAGGGCGTCCCGACCTGATCCCGTTCGCCAAGAGCGACTACATCTTCGCCGCGTTCGGCGAGGAGCTCGGCCTGGCCGGTGCGATGGCGATCCTCGTCGTCTACCTGCTCGTGGTCGCGCGCGGCATGCGCATCGCGCTGGCGGTCAGGGACGGCTTCGGCAAGCTGCTCGCCGCCGGCATCTCGCTCGCGCTCGGACTGCAGGTGTTCGTCGTCGTCGGCGGCGTCACCAAGCTCATCCCGCTGACGGGCCTGACCACGCCGTTCCTCTCCCAGGGCGGGTCCTCGCTGGTGGCCAACTGGGCGCTCATCGCGCTGCTGCTGAGGATCAGCGACGCCGCCAGACGTCCCGTCGAGGAGAAGCGGCCGGACCGCCCCGACCGCAAGGCCGAGGCGGCGACGGAGGTGATCGCCACATGAACAAGCCGGTCCGCCACCTCGCGGTGGCCGTCCTCGTGCTCTTCGCACTCCTGCTCGTCAACGTCAACTACGTCCAGGTCATCGACGCGGAGGACCTCCGCAACAACCCCGACAACACCAGGACCCTCCAGGACTCCTACTCCCGGCCACGCGGACAGATCGTCGCCGGCGACCAGGCGATCGCGTCGTCTCGCGCCACCGACGACGCGCGGAAGTACCGCCGGGTCTACCGCAACGGCCCGCTGTACGCGCCGGCGACGGGGTACTACACGCTCTACAGCGCCACCGGCATCGAACGCGCGGAGGACTCGATGCTGTCCGGCGACGACGACCGGCTGTTCGTGCGTCGCGTGGCCGACCTGCTGCAGGGACGTGAGCAGCGCGGCGCCTCGGTCGCCCTCACCCTGAACGCGAAGGCCCAGCGCGCGGCGTACCAGGCGCTCAAGGGCCACACCGGCGCCGCGGTCGCGATCGACCCCAAGACCGGCGCGATCCTCGCCATGGCGACGTCGCCGTCGTACGACCCGAACGACCTCTCCGGGCACAACGACCGGCAGGTCTCCCGCGAATACAGGAAGCTCGCCGGCGACGACCGCCAGCCGCTGCTCAACCGCGGGCTCAGCGCTCGCTATCCGCCGGGATCGACGTTCAAGCTCGTCACCGCGGCCGCCGCGCTCTCCAGCGGAGACTACGAGCCGTCGAGCAAGATCTCGTCCCCCACGACCTACCGCCTGCCGGGCACCGGGTCGGCGACCATGCGCAACTTCGGCGGCGAGGTCTGCGGCAACGGTCGCGAGCAGTCGCTCGAGGACGCCCTCACCATCTCCTGCAACACCGCGTTCGGCAAGCTCGCCGTCGATCTCGGCGACGACGCGATGCGCGAGCAGGCCGAGAAGTTCGGCTTCGGCCAGACGTTCGAGGTTCCGATGGTGTGCGCGAAGTCCGTGTATCCCGACAGTCCCGACGCGGCGGAGACCGCACTGACCGGCATCGGCCAGTTCGACGTGGCCGCGACCCCGCTGCAGATGGCGATGGTGAGCGGAGCGATCGCGAACCGGGGGGTGACGATGCAGCCGTACCTCGTCTCGGAGATCAAGGCGCCCGACCTCAAGCAGATCCAGCGCGCCGACCCGCAGGAGTACGACCGTGCCGTGTCACCCCAGGTCGCCGACCAGATGACGCAGATGATGAAGTCCGTCGTCGCCCAGGGCACGGGCACGCAGGCCCAGCTGCCGGACACCGAGGTAGCGGGCAAGACGGGCACGGCCCAGCACGCCAAGAACCAGCCTCCGCACGCCTGGTTCACCGGCTTCGCGCCGGCGGACAACCCGGAGGTCGCGGTGGCCGTGATCGTGGAGGACGGCGGTGACCTCGGCTCCGAGGCGACCGGCGGTGCCGTCGCGGCACCGATCGCGCGCGACGTGATGCGTGCGGTGATCAACCAGTGAACGTGGCAGGATCGGTCAGGCCGATCGCTAACCGGAACGGGATGTGGACATGAGCGAACCTCGGGTGCTCGGGGGACGCTACGAGCTCGGCGAAGTCGTCGGGCGCGGCGGGATGGCCGAGGTGCACCGCGGGCGCGACGTGCGCCTCGAACGCGAGGTCGCCGTCAAGACCCTGCGCACCGACCTGGCCCGCGACCCCACCTTCCAGGCACGGTTCCGCCGCGAGGCGCAGTCGGCCGCCCAGCTCAACCACCCCGCGGTGGTCGCCGTGTACGACACCGGTGAGGACCATCTCAACGGGGTTGCCGCGCCGTACATCGTGATGGAGTACGTCGAGGGCCAGACCCTGCGCGACCTCCTCAACGACACGCAGCGGCTGATGCCGGACCGCGCGCTCGAGATCATCTCCGGCGTGCTCAAGGCCCTGGCCTACAGCCACCGCATGGGCATCATCCACCGCGACATCAAGCCGGCCAACGTGATGCTCACGCAGCACGGCGAGATCAAGGTGATGGACTTCGGCATCGCCAGGTCGGTGTCCGACGCCCAGGCCACGATGACCCAGACGGCGCAGGTCATCGGCACCGCGCAGTACCTCTCGCCCGAGCAGGCCCGCGGCGAGAAGGTCGACGCCCGCAGCGACCTGTACTCCACCGGGTGCGTGCTGTACGAGCTGCTCACCGGGCGACCGCCGTTCAGCGGCGACTCGCCGGTGTCCGTCGCGTACCAGCACGTGCGGGAGGACCCGATCCCCCCGTCCCGCCTCAACCCCGACATCCCGCCGGCCGTCGATGCGATCGTGCTGAAGTCGCTGGCGAAGAACCCCGACAACAGGTACGACAACGCCGACGACATGCGTGCCGACGTCGAACGCGCGCTCGGCGGCATCCCCGTCCACGCCACCCCGGTGCTGGAGAACTCCCCCACCCAGCACCTGGGCCCACAGACGGCGGCCACGTCCCTGCTCGGCGCGGGCGACCGCGACCCGTACGCCGACCCCGACGAGGACGAGGGCCGCAAGAAGAAGAGCCGCAAGGCCGTCCTGTTCACCCTGCTGGCGCTGGGGCTCGTGCTCGCGGTCATCGGCGGCATCGTGGGCTACAACGCCTACCTCGACCGGCAGCGGGAGGCCGCTCTCGTCGCCGTGCCCAACGTCGTGAAGAAGACCCGTATCGACGCCCAGCAGGCCCTGGAGGACAAGAACTTCGACGTCAAGGTCCAAGAGGTCTTCAGCACGTCCGTCGACAAGGACACGGTCATCTCGCAGACCCCGCCGGCCGGGACGCGGCGCGACCCGGAGGCCACCACCGTCACCCTCAAGGTCTCCAAGGGCGAGGAGATGGTCGACGTCCCGAAGCTCGAGGGCAAGAGCCGCTCCGAGGCCGAGAAGGAGCTCGAGAAGGCCGGCCTCGAGGTCGGCGACATCTCGCGGGAGAGCTCGGAGGAGAAGAAGGGCACGGTGCTGTCGACCAGCCCCGACTACGGCGAGAGCGTGTCGAAGGGCAGCAAGGTCAACCTCACCCTGTCGTCGGGCACGGTCGAGGTCCCCGAGGTCGTCGGCAAGTCCGAGGCCGAGGCGAAGGCGATCCTCGGCCAGGAGGGCTTCAAGGTCAAGGTCGTCCGGCAGGAGACCGAGGACGGCGAGGAGGGCGAGGTGCTCGCGCAGTCGCCCGAGGGCGGCAGCGACGCCGAGGAGGGCACCCGGGTCACCATCACCGTGGCCAAGGCGCCGGAGGAAACGACCCCACCGCCCACGCCCACGGCCACGCCCAGCGAGTCGAGTACCTGCGTCCCGCAGCCCTTCTGCGAAGACCCCTGATCCGGCAGCGGGTCAGCCCGCGAGGACCGGTGACTCCGGGATGACCGGGGCGAGCCCGCGCGAGCGCTCCACCGCCGCCGGGTCGCCGCACGCCACGAGCCAGTTGCCGAGCAGCCGGTGGCCGTGCTGGGTGAGCGCGGACTCCGGGTGGAACTGGACACCCTCGAGCGGCAGGTCGCGGTGGCGCATGGCCATGACGACGCCGGACTTCGTCTCGCCGGTGACCTCGATCTCCGGCGGCAGCGTGTCGCGCTCGACGGCGAGCGAGTGGTACCGCGTCGCGGTGAACGGAGTGGGGAGCCCGGCGAGCACACCCTGACCCTCGTGGTGCACGTCGCTCACCTTGCCGTGCAGCAGCTCGGGCGCGCGCCCGACGGTGCCGCCGAACGCCACCCCGAGGGCCTGGTGCCCGAGGCAGACCCCGAGCAGCGGCTTGCCCGTCGCGGCGGCGTACTCGACCATGGCCACCGACACCCCGGCGTCCTCCGGCGTGCCGGGCCCAGGCGAGACGAGGACGCCGTCGAAGTCGACGGACTCCTCCGGGGTCACCTCGTCGTTGCGCCGTACCTCGCACTCGACGCCGAGCTGCTGGAGGTACTGGACGAGGTTGTAGACGAAGCTGTCGTAGTTGTCGACGACGAGTACACGGGCCACGTCAGCATTCTGACACGCCGACGGGTCGGGTCAGCGGCCGCTTTCGGCGAACTGCAGGTCGAGCGTGCCCCGGTAGCCGGGCACGGTCACCTCGGTCAGCCGCTCGACCTCGTACCCCAGGCCGTACGTCTTCACGTACTGCTTGTAGACCCGGATGCCCGGTTCGCGCTCGAGCGAGCCCGCGATCCGGTCCGTCGGCCCGACGGCCGTCACCGCGAACGGTGGCGAGTAGACGCGCCCGTTCAGCAGCAGGGTGTTGCCGACACAGCGCACCGCGCTCGTCGAGATGAGGCGCTGGTCCATGACCTGGACGGCGGTCGCGCCACCGGCCCACATCGCGTTGACGACGGCCTGGACGTCCTGCTGGTGCACGACGAGATAGTCGGGCGGGATGTTGCCCTCGCCGATCTCGGTGCGCGGAGCGTCGTCGAGGGTGACCCGGACGCCCGTGCCCGTCGCCGGGCCGAGCCCCACCGTCCTGCCGAGCTCATCGGACCGCTCCTGCGCCCGTGCGGCGACCTTGTCGTTCCTGGCCCGTGCGCGGCTCGCTCGGTCGACCTCGCGCTGCATCCGCTCGACCTGCTGGTCGTAGGCGTCGACCTTGCGGTTCTCCTGGGAGACCAGGCCGGACAGCTCCTCCTGCCGGCCGCCGTCCACGTCGGTGCGCGCGGAGTTGGAGCCGGTCGCGAACAGCAGACCGGCGATCGCGAGCGTGACCGGCACGGCGTGCCGCCACGCCGAGCGGCGTTGCGTCCCCACGTGCACCTCCCGTCTGCGCGCGAACCGGATGCCGACCGCCACGGCGACCGGTTCCACTGCAGGCGCGGGGCCGAGTGGGCACGGCCCCCCGATGAACAGCTACGCTACCCACTACACCAGCCCAGGAGTAGCACCGGCATCCGGCCGAGGAGAATTCACGCATGCCCAAGTCGCGCGCCCGTAAGAAGGCGGTCTACACCCCGCCACCGCGCTCGAAGGCGAAGGAGCCCAGCCCGGCCTGGCTGGTGCCCACGATGCTCGCGCTGTGGTTCATCGGCGTGGCATGGATCACCGTCTACTACGTCGCGGGTGAACGCATCCCCGGCATGCAGGACATCGGCCGGCTGAACCTCCTCGTCGGCTTCGGCCTGGTGATCGTCGGGTTCATCATGGCCACCCGCTGGCGCTAGAGCTCCTTGGTGCTCTAGGCCGGGGCTCGTCCCGGGTCGGCGCACCCGGGGGGTATCAGGGTCCGGCCAGGGTCGTACCCGATGGTCGTGCGCCTCCCTGTCCAGCAGTCTTGTGGTCATGGAGACCACCACACAGACCACCTTCTCGAACACCGGTCACGACAACGGATCCGCCACCGGCGGCCGGTCCAGGATGGCGTTCCGCCGGTCCCGCGACCACAAGCTGCTCGGCGGTGTCTGCGGCGGCCTCGCCCAGACGCTGAACCTCGACGTCGCCCTGGTCCGCGTCCTCGCCGTCGTCCTCGCCGTCGTCACGAACGGCATCGGCGCGCTCGCGTACCTGGCCGCCTGGCTGATCATCCCGGAGGAGGGCAGCGACACCACGCCGCTCGCCGGCTGGCTGCGCCGCTGACCTCCATGCACTGAGCTACGTCGCCGAGCCGCTGTCCCGGCTCACGCACCGGTCCCCCACCAGGGCCGGGACGGCACACCCGGCGACGTGGGCCGTGTCGCCGCGGCGGTACCCACACCCGTCAGCGGCGGCGCGGCCCGGTGAACCACTCCGGGGGGAGTGGCCGGTCGACGGGGCAGGAGACCGGGGGACAGGCACGATGGCAGGGCTCGGGGCCTGCCATCGTGCCTCTTCACGTCCCGCTCCTGACAATTCTGTTGCGGCCGGGCTTCCGGAGAGCGACGCTCGTCCCGTGACCCCGCTTCCCCTTCCTCCGCTGCCCGCCGGGTTGCCCGCCTCCTGGGCGGCGCGGCGGCCGACCGCCGACGACATCCCGGCCGTCCATGCGCTCTGCGCCGCCAACGACGAGGCCGTGCTCGGCTTCACCGACGTCAGCCTCGTCGACATCGAGGCCGACCTGACCGCGCCGAACGCCGACCTCACCCGTAACCAGGCGGTCGTCGTGGACGAGGACGCCGACTCCCGGCTCGTCCTCTGGGCGTGGATCGAGGACCACTCGGCCGGCCGCACGATGGTCGACCTGTACCTCGATCGCATGCTCGACGACGCCACCAGCGACGCGCTCGCGGCCTGGGGCTGGGCCTTCGTCGCCGCCCGGGCCGAGGAGATCGCCGCTACACGTGGCGTCGACGTGACCACGCTCAACGCGGGCACCAACGACGGCGACACGGCCGCGGAACGGTGGGTGAGCCGCGAGGGCTTCGCACGGGCCCGCACCTTCTGGCGGATGGGCCGAGCCGTCGGACCCGACGACGCGTTCCCCGATCCGGGGCCCGGTGTCGTCGTCCGCCCCTTCGCCGTCGAGGGCGACGCGCACAAGAGGGACCGCCGGCTCGCGTACGAGATCCACGAGGAGTCGTTCAGCGAGCACTGGAACTTCCATGCCGCGTCGTATGACGCCTGGTGGACCCGGTGGCAGTCGTCGGCCGGTCTGGACTTCGACCTGTGGCGGATCGCCGAGGTCGACGGCGTACCCGCCGGCCTGCTGATCGCCACCACGCAGATGGCGGACGAAGGCGCGCTCTTCGTCGACACGCTCGGCACGCTGTCGACGGCACGGAGGAGGGGCGTGGGCAACGCGCTGCTGCACACCTCGTTCGCGGACGCGCGGCGGCGCGGGCTCACGCACGTGCGCCTCAACGTCGACAGCCTCAACCAGACCGGCGCGACGTCCCTCTACGAGGCGGTCGGGATGCGGGTGGAGTTCGCGATCCACGGGTGGCAGCGCGAGATCGCGGCGAGGGTGCCGGCGGCGGGCTGACCGCACGGCCTGCCGGGGCTCGTGCCGCGACGCGACACGAGCCCTGCCCGGTGGTCGGCCGGGCTACGTGCCGTCGGCGCGGTGCTTGCCCTCGGCGTCGTCCGGCTCGGTGTTGGGCATCGCGGGCTGGCCGGGGTCGGACTCGCCCGCATCGGCGCCGGCGGTCGACCCGTACCGCGTGGCCGTGCCGTTGCTGCCGTGCTCCCCGCGACCGAAGTCGTCGGCGGGCAGCGAGTAGTAGTCGAACCCGTTGGCGTTGCGCCGGGTCCACACCGCCGCCGCGACACCGCCGGCGACGACCACGCCCAGGATGACGAGCAGCGTCTTGCGCCCGCGGCGCTTCTTCTTCGGCGGGGGCGGCACATCCAGGCCACGCAACGCGAGGACCGCCCGGGTGCTCCGGGACCTGGCCTCCTCGAGCGTGGGACCGGCGGCGTCGGCTGCCTGGTTGATCGCACTCTGGACGCGTGGGACGACCTCGGTGTTCACGGTGTCGACCGCGGACTCCAGCCGCGGCGCGGCCCAGTCACGTGCGTCGCCCGCCTTGTCCAAGGCAAGGTCCTTCGCAGAGTCGAGCCGTGGTGAGGCCCACGAGGAAGCGTTCTTCGCTCCCTTGGCCGCCACCTTCTTCGCCTTCTCGCCTGCGCCCTTGGATTTCCCCTTCAGGGCCACCGGGAACCCCTCCCCTGACTAAGTGATCGTTCTTCGGCCTGGCTCCTCCCCTACCCCGAAGAACCCTCCTCATGTCAGGTCCCCCGGTGCCATGCGAGGATGCAGGCGTAACCGAATCCTTTCACGAACCCCGGAGGGCCGCGTGTCCGACGCGCTCTACGCCATCCTGCACACCAGCAAGGGCGAGATCGAGCTGCAGTTGTTCCCCGACCGTGCACCCAAGACCGTGCGCAACTTCGTAGAGTTGGCCGAGGGTAGCAGGGAGTGGAACGACCCGACCACGGGTGAGAAGTCCACGGAGCCGCTGTACAACGGCACCGTCTTCCACCGCGTGATCGACGGTTTCATGATCCAGGGCGGCGACCCTCTCGGCGATGGCACCGGCGGTCCCGGGTACGAGTTCGGCGACGAGTTCCACCCCGACCTGAACTTCGACCGCAAGTACCTCCTCGCCATGGCCAACGCAGGCCCGGGCACCAACGGCTCGCAGTTCTTCATCACCACCGGATCGCCGCTGCCGCACCTCAACCGCCGGCACACGATCTTCGGCGAGGTGACCGGCGGGTCCGACGTCGTCGACACCATCGGTACGGTGCCGACGGGTCGCATGGACCGGCCCGTCGACGCCGTGGTCGTCGAGCGCGTCGCGGTCGAACGCCGCGAGGCCTGACCTTTTCCGCAGACGAGGCACGGCAGATGAGCGCAGGACCGCCGGACCAGTCGCCGCAGGCGACCGTGCCGACCTGCTACCGGCACACCGACCGCGAGACCTACCTGCGGTGCTCGCGGTGCGACCGGCCGATCTGCCCCGACTGCATGCGGGACGCACCCGTCGGGCACCAGTGCCCCGAGTGCGTCCGGGAGGGCACCCGGCAGACCCGGCAGCCGCGCACCGTCTTCGGCGGGCTCAGCGTCACGGGCCGCACCTGGGTGACCTGGACCTTCCTCGGCATCAACGTCCTGGTCTTCCTCGGCACGTACCTCGAGCCGTACCTCGCCGGTCGCCTACTGGTCTGGGGGGTCGGCATCGCCGAGGGCCAGTGGTACCGGCTGCTCACCGGCGCGTTCCTGCACACGGCGTGGTGGCACATCATGGTGAACATGTACGCCCTGTTCATCGTGGGGCCGCATCTCGAGCGCATGCTCGGGCACTGGCGCTTCGCCACGCTGTACCTCGTCTCCGCCCTGTGCGGGTCCGCGCTCTCGGTCGCGGTCACCGGCCTCGCCACCCAGTCGCTCGGCGCCTCCGGTGCGGTCTACGGGCTGTTCGGCGCGACCTTCGTGGTGTTCCGCCGGCTCCGGCTCGACACGCGCTGGATCCTCAGCACGATCGCGATCAACCTGGTCGTGACGTTCCTCTTCTCCAGCTTCATCGACTGGAAGGGGCACGTCGGCGGCCTGGTGGCGGGTGTCCTCGTCGCGCTGGCGTTCGCGTACGCCCCACAGGCCCGGCGGCTGGTCGTCCAGATCGGGGCGTCCGTGGCACTCGTGGCCGTCGCACTGCTCGGCGTGGCACTGCGTCTGTAGCGTCCCGTACCCCGCTCTCCGGAGCCGCCGAATCACAGCCGTGTAACTCGTACCCAGGCTGTGGGCAACCCTGTGGACAACCCCTGCCCGGCGTCCCGTGCCCGGGCACCCAGGGACGTTGGTCCTGCCGCCGGTGGACACCGCCCGCGGATCGGCCGAACCCGCGCCGTACCTCGGTGGTCACGGCCTTCGCCGTACACAGTGTGGACAACCCCTGTGGACCGAATTACACGGGTGTAAGTCGATCCCCAGACCTGTGCATAACGCTGTGGACGAGACCGCGCGCGGTCAGAACACGCCGGCGTAGCTGAGCATGACCGCGCCCGCCGGTGCCAGGAACAGGCCGCCCACGGCGGCGATCCTGGCGATCGACTGTCGGTGTCGTAGCACGAGGTGGTACGCCACGACGAGGCCCGGCACCAGCACGATCTGGAACGGGAGCACCTGGCGCGGGATCGCTCCCGACACGGTCAGCACGAGCGACCACGACGCCGCGGCGACCCAGGCCGCCAGGCCGATCCGGTACGTCAGCCGGCGGCCGTACCGCACCGCGATCGTCCGGTACCCGCTGGCGAGGTCGGCGGGCCGGTCCGCCAGGGTCGTGGGCACGTACAGCGCGACGCCCACGAGGAAGCCCTGCACCGCCATCACCCAGGGGAACCCCGCCGGCGACTGCACGGCGGTCCAGCCCGCCCACGGTCCGAGCACGCCGATGGCGAGGGCGTTGACGACGACGTCCGCGCCGGGACGCGCCTTCAGCCTGATCGGCGGCACGCTGTACGCCCAGCCGAGGCCGAGCACGAGCAGCGTGCCGGCGGCGAACGCCGGCCCGACCAGCACGGCGGTCAGCAACGCCGCGGCGGCGGACAGGTACGCCACCCGCAGGGTGGTCGCCACCGAGAGCCGGCCGGTGACGAGCGGCGACCGGACCTTGCGCGGGTTCCGACGGTCGCCGTCGAGGTCGTGCACGTCGTTGACCGCGAGGACGGCGAGCCAGACCAGCGGACCGACGACCACCGCCCCGGCGAGCATGCGGGGCAGCTCGGCCGCCGTGGGCAGCAGCCGGTGCGTCGCGAACACGAAGCCGACACCGTACGGCAGGCCGGACACGCCCCAGAACCACGGCCGCGCCAGACGGCACAGGTCGACGAGGACCCCGGCACGCCGGCGTTCGCGGCGGACGGGACCGGAGATCGGGTCGGTCGGCGACCCCTGCCGGGGCGCCGGGCGGGTCTGCTGGAGCGTCATGCCCCCAGCCTGGCCGCGCCGGCGCGACCTGACATCCGTCCTGCGACGTAGCCGGGTGACGTACGCTCAGCCGTTCGGCCGACGTCGCACCCGTCCCACCAGCAGCTCACGTGCCGCGATCACGGTGAGGACGACGAGGCAGCAGGAGTCGAACCACAAGGTCAGCGGCGAGACGTCGGGCACCAGGGACCCCGTGGGGCGGCTGAGCAGGAACCCCGTGGCCTTGGTGAAGATCGCGGCCAGTGCCGTCGGCACCCGCATCGGGCGGACGAACGCCGCGCAGCACAGCAACCCGCCGAGGGCCAACTGGGGTGCACCGCGGTGCCGCAGCAGGGTCTCGACGTCCGGCTGGAGCTCACCGAGCCCGTATGCGCCGCTGATCGTCGACGGGTCGACGAGACCGAGTGCCGGGTACATGGTCCCCACACCGACGACGACGAGTACCGCTGCCGTCACCTTGTCTCCGCGTGTCCAGCTGCTCATCCGGCTCCAATCGTCAGCACGACTGACGATCAGGCTAGGTGATGGACTCCGCCACGGCAAGCCCGTACATTCCAGGCATGACCCACTCGCCCGCCTCCGCCGCGGACCGGATCACGTCGGCCACGGGCTTCCTGCTGTTCCGGGTCGGCGACGCGGCGCGTGCCGTGATCGAGCGGACCCTGGAGCCGTGGGGGATGCGGGGCAAGGACCTGCGTGCCCTCGCCTTCGTCTGCGACGAGATCGTCTCGCAACAGGACCTGTGCCGACTCACCGGCATGGACAGGACGACCATGGTGGCGGTGGTCGACGGCCTCGAACGCCTGGGCTACGCGCAGCGGAACCGCAGTCCGGTGGATCGACGCAAGCACGTCATCTCGCCGACGCCGCTCGGCCGCACCGCCCATCACGACGCCATGACCGCGCTCCTTCGCGCCGAGACCGCCTTCCTCGCACCCCTCGACGAGACCGAGCGCGACGTCCTCAACGGAGCGCTGCTGAAGCTCTATGCCGCCCACGATCCGACCTGCGCTCCCCGCTGACGCTATGATCATCTCGGTCTCACCGAGGCATGGCCCGGCGCTCGTTCCACGCACCGGGTGAACGGGGAACTTCACGGATCCCGACGCAGTGGTCCCGTGAAGGGTCAGCCGACCCCGTTCGAGAGGTGACCCACGATGGCGGCAGCACCGTCCCCGGACCTGTCCGGGCGTCGACTCAGCCGCCGGTCCTTCCTCGGTCGCAGCGGCACGCTCGGCCTGCTGGCCGCGGGCGGTACCGGGCTGCTGTCGGGCTGCGTGCTCGAGTCGGGTGCCACCACCGACTCCATCCTGCGCGTGCGCGAGCCGTTCGACCTCACCAACCTCGACCCGGCGATCCGTCCCAACCGCACGGACTCGACCATCGCCGACTGCGTGTTCGAGGGCCTGGTCTCGTACAAGGGCTCCACCGACGAGGTCGTCAACGTGCTCGCGGAGGAGTTCGAAGCGTCCAAGGACGGGCTGCGCTACCACTTCAAGCTCAAGCGCGGCATCCCGTTCCACCAGGGCTACGGCGAGGTCACCGCCGAGGACGTCAAGTTCTCCTACGAGCGCATCGCCGGCATCGGCGGCACCGATCTCGAGTCGCCGTACCAGGCCGACTGGGCACCGCTCGACCGCGTCCGCGTCGACGGGAAGTACGAGGGCGAGATCATCCTCAAGGAGCCGTTCAGCCCGCTGATGCGCTCCACCCTGCCGGCCGCGTCCGGGCTCATCGTGTCGCGCAAGGCCGTCGAGGAGTTGGGCAAGAAGTTCAGCACCGCGCCGATCGGCAGCGGGCCGTTCGAGTTCACGCAGTGGACGCCGGCGCAGCGCACCACGCTCACCGCGTTCGCCGACTACGGCGGCGCCTGGCAGCCGACGATGCCGAAGAGCCCCTGGTCGCAGATCGTGATCCTGCCGATCATCGAGGACTCCACCGCCCTCAACGCCTTCGAGGCCGGCGACACGTACTTCAGCGTCATCCCGTCGCAGGCGGTCGACCAGTACCGCGAGGACGAGACCGCGAAGTTCGTGCCTCAGGTGACGCCGAACTACGGCTTCATGACGATGAACGTCAAGGACGAGCTGCTCTCGAACATCCACCTGCGGCGTGCGATCCGCAGCGCGATCGACGTCGACGGGATCCTCGAGGCGGCGACCAACAGCACCTACGAGCGGGCCAGGGCGATCATCCCCGAGTCGATGGGCCTCGGCTACTGGGCCGACGCACCGCTCTACGAGCGCGACCTCGACCAGGCCCGCGCGCACCTGCGCAGGAGCGGGCTGCGCGACGTGCGGCTCCGCGTCTCGACCGACCAGGCGGAAGCCGAGACGATCACCGCGCAGATCGTGCAGGCCAACCTCGAGGAGATCGGCATCAAGGTCGACCTCGACATCGTCGACTCGGCGACGTTCAACGAGATCCCCGGCGCGGGCGGCGGCGGGCCGAACCGCCAGCTCGTCATCTCGAGCTTCAGCACCGAGCCCGACCCGTCGTGGTCGTTCATCTGGTTCACCTGCTCGCAGGTCGGCGAGTGGAACTACACCGGGTGGTGCGACCGGGAGTTCGAGCGGCTCTACAACCGCGCGACGAAGGAACTCGACCCGAAGAAGCGCACCGAGCTGTACGTCCGCATGCAGGAGCGGTGGGATGCCGACGCCAACATCGTGTGGCTCTACTACGAGACGCTCCCGTTCGTCGCCAACAACGACATCGAGCCGGTCGTGGGCATCAACGGCAAGCCGCGCTACTGGGCTTTCACAAAAACCTGACGGGGCGTTCGGCAGGTCCTGACACGCTCCCGGTCCGACCCCGACAGGAGAGGAGAACGGCATGGCGCGGTACATCGCCGCACGCTGCGGTGCGGCCGTGGTCGTCGCGTTGCTGATCACCGTCCTGCTGTCGATGCTCGAACGGCTGGTGCCCGGCGACCCCGCCCGGACGGTGCTCGGGCCGCGGGCCACGCCGGAGCTCGTGGAGGCGGTCCGCGCGCAGCTCGGGCTGGACAAGCCCGTCCACGTCCAGGTCTGGGACTTCGTCACCGGTGCCGTCCGTGGCGACCTCGGCAACAACTTCCTCAGCCAGACGCCCGTCTCCGAGCTCGTCGGCAACGCCCTGCCGCACACCCTGATCCTCGCCGTGTGCAGCCTGGGTGTCGCGGCACTCGTCGGCATCCCGCTCGGGGCGTACGCCGCCGCGCACCGCGGCTCGTGGATCGACCGGATCACCGCGCTGGTCTCGGTCTCGGTCATCACGGTGCCGTCCTACGTCGCGGGGCTGCTGCTGCTCCTGCTGTTCGCCGTCAAGTTGCGCTGGCTGCCGGCGATCGGCGCGGGCACCGAGAGCGCCGGCTCGTACGTCGCGCACCTCGTGCTGCCGACCCTGGCACTGGCGCTGTTGTGGATCGGCTACCTCGCCCGTCTCGTCCGCAGCAGCATGCTCGAGGTCCTGGAGAGCAACTACATCAGGACGGCGCACGCGTTCGGCCTGCGCAGCCGGGTGGTGCTGTACAAACACGCGCTGCGCAACGCGATCACGCCGACCGTCGCCGTCCTCGGCGTCGGCCTCGGCAACCTGCTCGGCGGCGCCGTCTTCGTCGAGGTGATCTTCAACCGACCGGGCCTCGGCACGCTGATCTTCTACGCGATCGGCACCCGCGACTACGCGACCGTACGCGGCGGTGTGCTCGTCGCCGCGCTGCTGTTCGTACTCGCCAACCTGCTGGCCGACATCGCCAACCGGGTGCTCGACCCGCGCAGCCGCACGGCCGGAGGTGACACCTGATGACCGCGCCCACGCTCACCCCGGTGAGCCCGTCGCCGTCGACCAGGCCGCTGCTCGACCGGTTCGGCGCGACCGGGCGGCTGCTGCGCCGGGCCGGCGGCGTGTTCGGGATCCTCGTGGTGCTGACGCTCGTCGTGCTCGCCCTGGTGCCGGACGTCGCGCCGTACGGCCCGGCGACCCAGGAGATCGAGAACCGGCTGCAGGGCCCGAGCCTGGACCACCCGTTCGGCACCGACCACCTCGGCCGCGACCTGCTCTCGCGCCTGGTCTTCGGCGTACGGATCGAGCTCAGCGTCGCACTGCCGGCCATCGCGCTCGCCCTGGTCTGCGGACTCGTGCTCGGCCTGGTCGCCGGCTACGTCGGCCGCTGGCTCGACACCGTCATCGTCACCCTCGTCGACACGATCCAGTCGTTCCCCGCGGTGATCCTCGCGCTGGTGCTGCTGGTGCTGCTCGGGCCGTCGACCGGCGCCATCACGCTCGTGCTCGCGATCGGGTTCATCCCGAGCTACGCGCGCACGAGCCGGGCGCTGATGCTCGCCACCAAGGAGAACCCGTACGTCGAGGCGGAGCGCTCGATCGGCGCGGGCCCCGTACGGATCATCACCGTGCACATCCTGCCCAACATGATCGCGCCGGTGTTCATCCTGCTGGCGATGGACCTGCCGTCCGTGATCGCGATCGAGGCGGGCCTGTCGTTCCTCGGGCTCGGCATCCAGCCGCCCACCCCGTCGTGGGGGGTGATCCTGAGCGACGGCTTCCAGTACATCCGCCAGTCGCCGTGGGCGATCGTCGCGGCGAGCGGCGTGCTCGTCGTGACCACCCTCGGGCTGACGCTGCTCGGCGAGGCCCTGCGCGACACCCTCGACCCGCGGCTCGCCCGCCTCACCGGACGGGGGCGGCCATGACGGAGACAACAGAGGCCCTGCTCCGGGTCCGCGACCTCGGTGTCGTCTACCACACCGGCGGCGGCCGCACCCTGCCCGCGCTGCAGGACGTCAGCTTCGACGTCGAGCCGGGCGCGATCGTCGGCATCGTCGGGGAGTCCGGCTGCGGCAAGTCCACGCTGTCGGGCGCACTCATGCGCCTGCTGCCCGCCAACGGCGAGATCAGCTCCGGCGAGATCGTCCTCGGCGGCCGTGACCTGCGCGGCCTCGACGACGCCCAGCTCCGCGACGTGCGCGGCCGCGAGATCTCGATGATCTTCCAGGACCCGCTCAGCTCGCTGAACCCGTCGTTCACCATCGGCAGCCAGCTGAGGGAGATCCAGCGTGCGCACCGCAGGCACCAGCGGCGCTCCGGCGCCGCGATGCGCAAGCACGCGATCGACCTGCTCGACCAGGTCGGCATCCCGGAGCCGGACCGCGCGCTGCGCCGATTCCCGCACGAGTTCTCCGGCGGCATGCGGCAGCGGGTGATGATCGCGATGGCGCTGCTGCTCGAGCCGTCGATCCTCATCGCCGACGAACCCACGTCCGCCCTCGACGTCACGCTCGAGGCCCAGGTGCTCGAGCTGCTCAGCCGGCTGCGTGACGAGCACGGCACGTCCATCCTGTTCGTCACCCACGACCTCGGCGTCGTCGCGCAGCTGTGTGACACGGTGGTCGTGATGTACGCGGGCCAGGCCGTCGAGTACGCCGACGTCCACACCCTGTTCGAACGACCGCGGCACCCGTACACCGAGGCGCTGCTCGCCGCGATGCCGGCGCTGGAGCGCCGTCACGAGACGCTGGCGTCGATCCCCGGCCGGGTGCCCGACCTCGCCGCCCTCCCCGAGGGGTGCAGGTTCACGCCGCGGTGCCCGTATGCGCGCGCCGCCTGCGCGGACGCCCCCGCGATGAGCACGTCGGACTCCGTGCTCGTCCGCTGTCACCGGTACGACCCGGACTCCGGGTACGAGGAGAGCGCTCCACCGGCCGCGGCGAACGGGGAGACGCGATGACTGGTTCTCCCACCAACCCGTTCGTCGACGTCCGCGACCTGCGCGTCCACTTCCGCGACCGCGGGCTGCTGGGACGTACCCGACCGCCCGTGCGCGCGGTCGACGGCGTGAACCTCACCGTCGAGGCCGGCACCGCGCTGTGCGTCGTGGGCGAGTCGGGCTCCGGCAAGTCCACGCTCGGCCGGGCCGTCCTCGGGCTCCTCCGGCCGACGAGCGGCACGGTGCGGGTCGGCGACCGGCAGGTCACCGCCCTGGGCAGGCGCGGGCTGCGCCGAGCCAGGCGCGACATGCAGATGGTCTTCCAGGACCCGTACTCGAGCCTCAGCCCGCGGCTCAAGGTCGCCTACCAGCTGACCGAGCCGTACCGGGTCAACGGCGTGCCGCAGGACGACCGCTACTCGGTCGCCGACCTCCTCGACATGGTGGAGCTGCGCGCGGACCTCGCCGGCCGCTACCCGCACGAGCTCTCCGGCGGGCAGGCCAGGCGGGTCGGGATCGCCCGGGCGCTGGCGATGCGTCCGCGGCTGCTGGTGGCGGACGAGCCGACCGCCGGTCTCGACGTGTCCGCCGCGACGAGCATCCTGAACCTGCTGCGCGGGCTGCGCGCCGAGCTCGGCCTCACGTACCTCGTCATCACCCACGACATCGAGGTGGTCGGGTACCTCGCCGACACCATCGCGGTCATGTACCTCGGCCGGATCGCCGAGAGCGGCGCGGCCGACCGCGTGCTCGACGAGCCCGCGCACCCGTACACCAGGGCGCTGCTCTCGGCGGTCCCCGTGGCCGACCCCACCAGGCGTCGCGAGCGGCGGCTGCTCGCGCCCGGCGAGATCCCGAGCCCGCGCACCCCACCGCCGGCCTGCCGCTTCCACCCGCGCTGCCCGTTTGCGGAGGACCGGTGCCGCACCGAGGAACCGTCCGACCACGTGCTCGCCGCCGACCACGAGGCCGCCTGCCACTTCGCGGAGCGCTTCGTGGACACCGCCCTCACCGACACACCGAGCTAGTAGTACTTTGTTATGTCGAGTCTGCGGGGGTGGGTGGGCGTGGCAGGACGGGTTGCAGGCAGAGACGGCAAGCGCCGGTCCAGACGCCGAGTAGGGCCTGGAGTTCGCGGAGGACGGCGTAAAGAGTCAGGCCGGC
>WHST01000010.1 GCA_009379955.1 Streptosporangiales bacterium
CGCCGAGCATCTCCGCAGCGAACGCCACCAGCCGCGGCCTGACCTGGTCCATCTCCTCCGGGGTCACGGATCAGAACACGACCACATCACGAGCCGGATCAGCGGTAGCGACACACGTAACAAAGTACTACTAGTGTCCTGCGTCGGAAGTTGTGTGCCGCTGCCGGCGTCCAGGTGGGTGCATCGCAAGGCGGAGGTAGGCCCTCGTACTGGGCGTACTTGGGCTCTGCCGACAACGCAGCGAGGTGCCCGCCTGGGCGTCGGCAGGGGTGAACGTACCTCCGACGCAGGACACTAGCTGCCCGGGCCGAGCGCCGCGGCGCGGGACTGGAGGTAGCGCTGCTCCGGGACGCGCAGGGTGCGACGGGCGGCGGTGAGGTAGGCGTCCCCGGCGGCCTCGCGGTCACCGACCAGCTCGAGCAGGTGGGCGCGCACCGCGTCCACGCGGTGGTGCCCCGTCAGCGCGTCGTCGGTCTCGGCCGCGGCCAACTCGCCGAGACCCGCGTCCGCACCGTGGACCATCGCGACGGCGACGATGCGGTTCAGGGTGACCATCGGCCCGGGCGCGACGGTGCGCAGCAGGTCGTACAGGCCGAGGATCTGCGGCCAGTCGGTGTCCTCGGCACGCGGAGCCTCGGCGTGCAGAGCGGCGATGGCGGCCTGCAGCTGGTACGGGCCGACCGGCCCCTCGGCGAGCGTCCGCGTGACGAGTGCGACTCCTTCGTCGATGGCCTCCCTGTCCCACAGGCTGCGGTCCTGCTCGGTGAGCGGGACGAGCGCACCGTCGGGACGGGTGCGCGCCGGCCTTCTCGCGTCGGTGAGCAGCATGAGGGCCAGCAGGCCTGCCACCTCGCCGTCGTCGGGCGGCACCGCGAGGAGCTGTCGGGTCAGCCGGATCGCCTCGGCGGTGAGCTCGACGCGCAGCAAAGCCGCGCCCGAGCTCGCGGTGTATCCCTCGTTGAAGGTCAGGTACAGCACCTTCAATACCGCGGCGATCCGCTGCGACCGTTCCTCCGGCGGAGGAAGCCGGAACTCCGCACCACTGGCCTTGATCCGCTGCTTCGCTCGGCTGATGCGCTGGCCGATGGTCGACTCGGGGACCAGGAACGCGCGCGCGATCTCCGCCGTGGTCAGGCCGCCGACGGCGCGGAGCGTCAGCGCCACCTGCGAGGGCAGCGTGAGCGAGGGATGGCAGCAGAGCAGCAGCAGCAGCGCCAGCACGTCGTCCCCGGCCGGTGCGGCCTCGCTGTCCTGTGGTTCGAGCAGCGCCGCGGTGTCCTCTCGTCGGCGGCGGGCGGTGTCGTTGCGCATCGTCTCGATCAGCCGGCGCGACGCGACCGTGACCAGCCACGCCTTCGGACTGTCCGGCACGCCGTCGACGGGCCACTGCTGCGCGGCCGAGAGCAGCGCCTCCTGTACGGCGTCCTCGCAGCTGTCGAAGTCGCCGTACCGCCGGACGAGGCGCCCCACGACCTGCGGCGCCAGCGCGCGCAGCAGGCCCTCGACCTCGGTCTCCGCCGTCACATCTCCAGTCCGCTGAAGGTGCGGACCGGCCGAACCTCGACCACACCGGCCTCCGCCTCGGGGATACGTGCCGCGATCTCGGTCGCGCGGTCGATGCTGTTGCACTCGACCAGGTAGAAGCCCGCCAACTGTTCCTTCACCTCGGCGAACGGCCCGTCGGTCGTCATCGCCTCCCCGTCGCGCACGGTGAGATGCTTGGCGAGTGACGGATCAGCGAGCGATTCCGACACGATCATCTCTCCGGACGCGGCGAGGTCCTCGTTGAGCGCGGCGTAGGCCCGCAGACCACTCGCCTTCTCGGCCTCGGGCAACTGCTCCCAGAGCTGTCGCGCGTCCGGGTTGGTGTAGATCAGGACCAGGTATCGCACAGGTGCCTCCAGAAATCTCGAGGATTCTCCCACTCGTATGTCGAAACCGGCGCCGCAGCTTCTACCTCCTCGTGAGACCCGCAGAGAGAGGAGAACTGATCATGACCGACCAGACCAAGGCACGAATCAACGGGGTGCGGACCGTCGGTATCCCCGTGAGAGACCAGGACCGGGCGCTGGAGTTCTACGTCGAGACCCTCGGCTTCGAGAAGCTCGTGGACGCACCGGTCGAGCAGCTCGGCGGGCGCTGGATCGAGGTGAGCCCGCCGCAGGCCGCCGTCACCATCGCGCTGACACCCGCCCACGACAAGGTGCCCGCCGGTGTCGACACGGGAATCCGGTTCACGACCGACGACGCGGCAGCGCTGCACACCCAGCTGTCCGGACGCGGCGTGGACGTCGACGAACTGCTGCGCTGGGAGGGCATCCCGCCCATGTTCGACTTCCGCGACCCGGACGGCAATGTCCTCTACGTCGGCGAGAGCTCCTAGGAGAGAGCGCGCATCACCAGGGCGTTGAGGTGCCAGTGCACGCCGGAGTCGCCGGTGAGCTCCAGGTCGTGCTCCGTGCCGCCGGCCAGCTCGAACCGCAGCCAGGTGAACGAGCCGTCGGGCTGCGGACCGGTCTCGGCGAGCAGCGTGCCGCCGGACCTGATGTGCGTCGGCCCGGACGAGACCGTGTCGCCGACGAGGACGTGCACCTCGTGGTCGCCCGACGGCACGGTGAGACGCAGCACGCCGGCGGCGGAGTTGTTGACGAAGTCGCGCCGCAGCGGGTCGACGGTGGCACCGCGGTCGCGGGACTGGGGTGCGGTGCCGACCCAGCCGTAGCCGCGCTGCGCATCCCAGGCGTCGCCGGGAGCGAGCCGCGTGTACGTGTCGAGCAGCGGGGAGTCGGCGGAGCCTGCGTCGAGCGCGAGCGCGACCTCGTCACCGGACGGCACGACGTCGACGCGCTCGTCGCGGCGGTCGACGGCCTCCTCCCCGCCGGTACGGACCTCGATGCCGATCGTGGCCACGGTCGGCGCCACCGTGGGAGGAGTGACGGGCACCGTCACCTCGGCGGTCTCGCCGGCGGGGACCGTCGCGGTGTCCTCGCCACCCGTCCACCCGTCGGGGACATCGGCCAGGACGGTGACCGCGAGGGCTGCGTCGGTGGTGTTGGTGACCGGCACCACCACGTCGTTGGCGCGGCCACCGAACATCGGCGCCGGTACGCGCGCCTCGCCGAGCACGGCCTGCGGCACCTCGCCTTCT
The DNA here is from genome assembly GCA_009379955.1 of Streptosporangiales bacterium. NCBI lineage: Bacteria > Bacillati > Actinomycetota > Actinomycetes > Streptosporangiales > Streptosporangiales bacterium. Next base: position 3,149 of record WHST01000010.1, read on the forward strand.
GGGTCGATCACGACGAGCGCGTTGAGGTGCCAGTGCTGGGTGTCCTCGCCGCTGAGCTCGAGGTCGATCTCGCGTCCGCTCGCGCCGCCGTCGAGGGTGAAGCTCAGCCAGGCGAACGTGCCGCCGAACTTGAACTCGCTCTCGGCGATCACCTTGCCCTCGGAGCGCACGAACGTCGGGTACGACGAGTGCTGGTCGCCGGTGAGCAGGTAGGTGTCGTACCGACCCGCAGGGATCGCGAGGCGCAGCGTGCGGGCCGTGGCGTCGTTGCAGAAGTCGCGCCGGAGCGGGTCGTAGGAGGTGCCGCGGTCGCGGGTCTGCGGCTTGCCACCGACCCAGCCGTAGCCCAACGCCTGGTCCCAGGTGTCGTCGGGTGTGAGTCGCCGGTACGTCGACATCACCGGGCTCGACGTGGATCCCGCGTCGAGCGCGAGGACGCACTGGTGCCCGGTCGGGGCGATGACGACGGAGACGTCGGCCCTGGCGCCGGTGAGCACGTCGACGCGTGCCGCGTCGGCCTCGACGTGCATCATGGCGAAGCCGGTGAGGACGTCGGTGGGCACCGTGACCGGCAGCGTCGCCTCTCCGAACTCGCGCGAGGGCACGGACAGGTCGGCGGTGCCGCTGGTCCAGGTCTCGGGGACCTCGGCACGCGCGGTGAGGTCGACCGCCCTGCGCGTGGCGTTGCCCGCGGTCACTCGGAACCGGTTGGTCAGGCCGGTCAGGAACGCGTGCGGGCCGTCGGCCGAGCGGATCTGCACCCAGGAACGCCGCGCGTCGAGGATCCGGCACCACTCGAAGTAGTACTCGACCATCGTGTCGCGCCAGACGGTGGCGTGGTCGACCTGGCGGTCGAAGCGCTCGAGCGTGTCGGCGTACCTGCTGGCGTCGATGCGCGGCCGGACCGAGCGCCACTGCCTGCGCAGCCGTTCCGCGGCCTCGAGCCCGTCGAAGTGCGTGTCGTAGATGTGCTGGATGACGTTGCGCCCCGACCGCAACCGGTGCGAGAACGGCACGTGGTGGAAGAACAGCAGCAGCTCGTCGGGACAGCTGTCGAGCGACTCGTACAGCCGGGTGTTCTCCGGGTGGTACAGGCCGGTGTAGCCGTTGCCGGTGGCCGTGGTTCGGTCGAAGCCGGTGCCCTTCTCGTCGGTGCGGTGGAAGCCGTGCGAGACGACCGGGTCGGGGTCGAGGTGGTTGGATCCCGACGACATGAAACCGCAGCCGAGAGGTGAGGTGTAGTCCTCGTAGGTCTCCCACGACGACAGCAGGATGCGCTTCACCGTGGACACCGTCTGAGGATGCGACCCGTAGGTCATGCGCACCCACTCCTCGGCGATGTCGTCGGCCTCGAGCGAGGGGTTCCAGGCGAGCCGCGCGTATCCGTGGTTGTTGGCGGCGGCGAGCTGGTGGAGGGTCCAGTCGTCGCCGTCGTCACCGAAGTTCATGACGCCGGCGACGCCGCTGTGCGAGTAGTCGTACGCGGTGCCGTCGACGATGTCGGCGACCGTCGGACCCTTGCCCTTGGCGTGGGTGTCGAAGTCGTAGACCTGCTTCCACTGCGGCACGAGGTAGCACAGGTGCGTGGTCTGGCCGGTGTACTCCTGGGTGATCTGCAGCTCGAGCATCGAGTTGGTCTTCGGCAGCGCGCCGAACAACGGGTGCACTGGTTCCCTGACCTGGAAGTCGATCGGCCCGTTCTTCATCTGCAGCACGACGTTGTCGGCGAACTCGCCGTCGAGCGGCTTGAACGTCTCGTACGACTTGTGCGCCCAGGTGTCCGGGTCGAAGTCGTGGATGAACGCGCGCCACATGACGATGCCGCCGTGCGGCTCGACCGCCTCGGCGAGCATGTTCGCGCCGTCGGCATGGGTGCGCCCGTAGTCGAGCGGGCCCGGCTGTCCCTCGGAGTTGGCCTTGACCAGGAAGCCGCCGAAGTCGGGGATGGCGGCGTAGATCGTGTCGGCCTTGCGTCGCCACCAGGCCCGCACCTCGCCGTCCAACGGGTCCGCGGTGTCGAGCCCGTCGAGCAGCATCGGGCTGGCGTAGTTGGCGGAGAGGTAGCAGGTCACTCCCCAGGCGCGCAGCGTTTCAAAGAGGCCGCGCAGGTCGCGGATCATCGTGTCGGAGAGGAACTGCGAGTTGGCGTTGACGTTGTTGACGACGGTGCCGTTCATGCCGACCGAGGCGAGGATCCGCGCGTAGTCGGTGTAGTGCGGCAGAACCTCGGGCAGCTCGTCCCAGTGGAAGACCGACAGGCCCGCGTAGCCGCGTTCGACGGTGCGGTCGAGGTTGTCCCAGTGGTTCGCGATCCGGATCGGCAGCGCGGGGCGTTCCCTGACGTCGAGACCGCCGAGACCGCGCTGGGTCTGCAGCAGCCGCAGCAAATGGAACGCGCCGTAGAGCGCGCCGCGCTCGCTCGCGCTGGCCACGAGCACCGCGTCGTCGCCGTCGACGCGACGCCGCCTGAGCACGTAGCCCTCGGGGCCGAGCCGGTCCAGCTCCGCGGCGCCGACGTGCCTGGCGATCCATCGTGACGACCGCCGCGTGCCGACGATCACCGCGCCGTCGTCGCGCGGTTCCTGGCGCTCCGGGATGCGCCGGTCGAGCAGGCCGGACAGGCCCTTCGTCAGCTCCGCCGCCGCGGACCGCAACACGGGATGGCTGCCGCCGGCGACCACATGGGTCAACGCCTCGCGGTACGCGTGCAGCAGGGAGGAGTCGTCGACCCGCGGGTAGCGCAGCCACAACGCGTGGCCGTCCTCGTTCGGCGGCGGACGCCAGTCGGCCCATGCCTCGCGCGGGTTCACGACCAGGCCCGCCGCGGCCACGGCCGCACCGCCGACCAGCAATCCCCGACGTGTCACGTGCTCGGTCATCGCGATGACTCCAGCCTGCTCCGGCGACGCTGCGCGGTATGAGCAACCGGTTTCTGACCGTAGGGTCGGTGCGGAGTCGCGTCAAGGTCGCAGGACGCGGCTACGGACGGTGAGCGCCTTGTGGCCGCCGCCACCTCGGGTGCCCGATCGCGCTGTCAGTGCTGGCTCATCATCGGTCTCGCGGTACGTCACCGGCTCGGGTCGCCGGTTCCCGCGACACGGGTGCCCGAGTAGTATCGACGCACGGTCACCGATGGATGAGAAACCGGTCTCCATGCCGGCTCGAGTGCGTAGGGGGTTCGTTGCGACGCGCCGGACACGTGACGATCTCGAACGTCGCCGCCGCCGCCGGCGTGTCGAAGGCCACCGTCTCGCGGGTGATGAACGGCGTCTCGACGGTCGCGCCCGAGTTCGTCGACCGGGTACGCGACGCCGCCGACCGGCTCGGCTACCTGCCGAGCGCCACCGCGCAGAACCTCTCCCGCGGGCGCACGGGTGCGGTCGGCGTGCTGGTCCCCGACCTCGCCAACCCGCTGTACACGTTGATGCTCAAGGGCATCGAGTTCCAGGCGCGTGACGACGGCTACCACACACTCGTCGCCGACACGAACGAGGAGCCCGAGCAGGAGCCGTGGCGGGCCGCCGAGCTCGCCAGGCAGAGCGACGGGCTGATCCTGTGCGGGCCGCGGATGAGCGACGCCGCACTCGCGGAGCTGACCACGACCGGCCTGCCGGTGGTGGTCGTCAACCGCCGCTCGGCGCGCGGCCTGTTCCTCTCGGTGTGGGTCGACTGTCGCGAGGCGATCGACGGCCTGGTCGCGCACCTGCGCGAGCTCGGCCACCGGCGCGTGGCGTACCTCGCCGGTCCCGAGCGGTCCGCCGCCGACGCCGACCGGTGGACGGCCCTGCAGGCGGCGACGACGCGGCCGATGAGACTGACGCGGGTGGCGGCGGGCGCGATGATGGACGACGGCTACCGCGTGGCCGACCAGGCCCTGGAGCAGGGGGCGACGGGCCTCGTCGGGTACAACGACCTCGTCGCGCTCGGCGCGATGGCCAGGCTCGCCGAACGCGGCATCGCCGTGCCCGACCAGGTGTCGGTGGCGGGCATCGACGACATCACCTACGCCAGGTACACCAGCCCCGCGCTCACCACGATCGCCGTGCCCCAGGCCGACTTCGGCAGGGAGGCCTGGCGGCTGCTCGCCCCGTCCCTGCTCGGCCGCAAGGGCCGCCGGAGCCGGACCCTGTCGGCGCGCCTCGTCCTCCGCGCCAGCACGGGCCCCGCGCCCCGTTGATCACGTCAACGTGATCAACGGTGACTTCACCTCGTGCAGAGACGAGGTGAAGTCACCGTTGGTGAGGTGAAGCGGTCCTACCAGGTCGTGCGGAGGCCGGCGATGAACCACTCGAACGCCGGCGCCATGCTCGGCATCTCGTGCTGCCAGCCGTTCACCTTGCCGACGAGCTGCCAGTAGCGTTCGACGCGGCGGTCGTTGAACAGTGCCAGCCGGTCCGCCAGCTCCGTGCGGTACGAGCCGCCCGCGGGGTCGTCGCCCTCGCCCGCCATCGCCGCCGCCAGCTCGTCGACCAGCGGCCGTGCCTCGGCTGACGCAGGGTCGACGCCGTCGGCGAGGGCCCGACCGGCCTTCTCCGCCACGAGCTGTGCCGCCTGCTGCGCGTTCTCGTCGGGCTGGCCGACGCCCTGCTCGCGCAACTCCTGGCCACGCACGGTCATCTCGCGCGTCCTGGCCTTGTAGTCGGGGTCCTGGATCAGCTCGGCGAGCTCGACCCACGCCTCGACCTGCTCAGGCGTCGGGTCGTCCGGGAGCTCCGGCGGCGCCTGACGCATCATCGACCCGACGGTGCCCTCCTCGACACCGGCGAAGGCGTCGTCGAGGTACTCGGTGACGAGACGTCGCCGTTCCTCACCGGTCATCTGGGCCAACTTGTTCATGATCTCCATCTCCTTGGGTGTGGCCCCTCGCCTGGCCACCGCGCGCAGCACCGTGCGATGCAGGCGCAGCATCCGGATGTGCGCGTCGAGCGCGTCCGCGTGGGCGGACGCGACCTCGGCGACGGTGACCTCGCGGGCCAGCACGCGCTGGACCGTTCGCAGATCGACACCGAGGTCGCGCAGCGTGCGGACGAGCGCGAGCCGGGCAAGCGCCTCTTGCCCGAACAACCGGTAGCCGGCGGGGGTCCTGCCGTCCGGCGGAACGAGACCCTCGTCGGACCAGAACCTGACCGTCTTCACCGTGAGACCGGTGCGCCTGGCCAGTTCGCCGATCGAGAGCAGTGCCGTGCCGCCGTCCATGTCTCCCACCGTGCACCCTCCAGTCGCTGGAGACTCAAGTCCCGATTCTGCACGGTCCGCGCTGCGGGCGGAGTCAGTCGGCGCGCAGGACGGGGCGGAGGGCGTCGAGCACCCCGGCGTCCTCGATGGTCGACGGGACGGGTTCGTCGCGGCCGTCGGCGATGCCGCGCAACGTCTTGCGCAGGATCTTGCCCGACCGTGTCTTCGGCAGGGCGCCGACGACGTCGACGCGTCGCATCGCCGCGACCGGGCCGATCTCCTCGCGTATGTGCGCGACGAGCTCGGCGCACAGCGCGTCGGGATCGGCGTCGATGCCGGCCTTGAGGACGACGAACGCCCGCGGCACCTGCCCCTTGAGGTCGTCGTGAACGCCGACGACGCAGCACTCGGCCACCGCCGGGTGCGCCGCGATGACCTCCTCCATCGAACCGGTCGACAGCCGGTGCCCCGCGACGTTGATGACGTCGTCGGTGCGACCCATGACGAACAGGTAGCCGTCGTCGTCGAGGTGGCCGCCGTCGCCGGTGAGGTAGTGCCCGGGATGCCGGGAGAGGTACGAGGACACGAACCGGTCGTCGTCGCCCCACAGCGTGGGCAGGCAGCCGGGCGGCAGCGGGAGGCGGACGACGATGTCGCCGTCCTCGCCCGCCGGCGCCTCGGTGCCGTCGGGACGCAGGATGCGGACGTCGTAGCCGGGTACGGGGACGGTGGGTGAGCCTGGCTTGGGCGGCATCGGCTCCAGGCCGCGCAGGTTGGCGGCGATCGGCCAACCCGTCTCGGTCTGCCACCAGTGGTCGAGCACCGGGATGCCGAGCAGTCGCGACGCCCAGTGGTACGTCTCCGGGTCGAGCCGCTCGCCGGCGAGGAACAGCGAGCGCAGCGACGAGACGTCGTAGTCGTGCAGCCGCCTGCCGTCGGGGTCGTCGCGCTTGACGGCGCGGAACGCGGTGGGCGCGGTGAACACGACGTGCACGCCGTGGTCCTGCACGAGCCGCCAGTACGCACCCGAGTCGGGCGTGCCGACCGGCTTGCCTTCGTACAGCACCGTCGTGCACCCGTGCAGCAGCGGCGCGTAGACGATGTAGGAGTGCCCGACGACCCAGCCGATGTCGGAGCCGGTGAACATGGTCTCGCCGGGCGCGAGCCCGTAGACGTTGGGCATGCTCCAGTTCAGCGCCACCGCGTGTCCGCCGTTGTCGCGGACGATGCCCTTGGGCTTGCCGGTGGTGCCCGAGGTGTAGAGGACGTAGAGCGGGTCGGTGGCCGCGACCGGCACGCAGTCGACAGGCCCCGCGGTCTCCATCGCCTCGTACCAGTCGACGTCGCGCCCGGACACCAGCGGGGTCCGCGCCTGGTCGCGCTGCAGGACCACGCAGTGCGTCGGCTGGTGCGCGGACAGCTCGAGGGCGCGGGTGAGCAGCGGCCCGTACTCGACGACCCGCGCGGGCTCGACGCCGCACGACGCCGCGACGACGACCTTGGGTGCCGCGTCGTTGATGCGCGCCGCGAGCTCGGCGGCCGCGAAGCCGCCGAACACCACCGAGTGCACGGCTCCGATGCGTGCGCACGCGAGCATCGCGACGACGGCCTCCGGCACCATCGGCATGTAGACGACGACGCGGTCGCCCTTCTCGACACCGAGCCCGGTGAGCACCCCGGCGAAGCGCGCGACGTCGTCACGCAGCTCCCGGTAGGTGTACGTGCGGGTGGTGCCGGTGACCGGGCTGTCGTAGCGCAGAGCGTCCTGGTCGGCGCGGCCGCCTTCGACGTGCCGGTCGAGGGCGTTGTGGCAGGTGTTCAGCTCGCCGTCGGGGAACCAGCGGACGAACGTCGGATCGGTGTCGTCGAGCGCCGTCGTGGGAGGCCGGTGCCAGTCGATCTCCCCGGCTGCGTCGAGCCAGAACCCCTGCGGATCGTCGAGACTCCGCCGGAACGCCGTCGCGTACGCACCCATCGGGTACCTCCTGTGTCGCACGGTGGGTCCACGCCGAGCTCCCACTGGACCGTACTCCGCCGACCCGCCGGCGCGATACGTCGCGGCGGTCCGATTGCGAGGCATCAGGTCACGCGGGCACGATGGGGTCATGCGTCTGATCGCGGCACTCGGCTCGCTCCTGCTCGCCTGCTGTCTCGGCTCATGGGTCGCGCCGGAAGTCTCCGCTTCGACCGCGAAGGTGCGAGTGGTCGACGCCGACGCGCCGTACCCCGAGGGCCCGCTGTGGCGGCACGGCCGGCTGTACTACACCGACTACGCGAACTCGCGGGTCACCGTGTGGCGGCACGGAAGGGAACGGACGTTCTGGCAGCAGAACGGGTGCGGGGCGAGCGGCCTGCTGCCCATGCCGCGCAGCCGGCTCCTCGTCACCTGCTACGACTCGGACACCCTGGTCGAGCTCGACCGGTACGGCACCGTCGTCCGCACGATCGCGAGGGACAGCGCGGGTCGGCCGTTCCTCGGTCCCAACGACTTCGCCCGCGCCCCCGGTGGTGGGATCTACTTCTCGGCGTCCGGCGTCTACGACGTCGACGCGCCGGTCCAGGGGAAGATCTACCACCTCGCCCCCGGCGGCCGGATCCACCAGGTGGCGGCGAAGCTCCACTACAGCAACGGCCTGGCCGTCACACCGGACGGCCGGCACCTGCTCGTGGCCGAGATGCTGGCCAACCGGGTGCTCGGCTACCGCATCCGCGCCGACGGATCGCTGGGCGAGCGCCGGGTGTTCGCCGACATGCGCGAGCTCACGCCCGGACCGCCGCCCACCGACCCCTATACCGGTCCCGACGGGCTGAAGATCGGCCCCGACCGGCGGGTCTACGTCGCGCAGAACGGGACCGGCCGGGTCGTGGTCACGGACCTCCGCGGTCGGTTCGTCCGTGCACCGCGGGTGCCTGCCAGGTACGTCACGAACGTGGCGCTGGGCCCCGGCCGCGCGCTCTTCGTCACCGCGGCGTTCGACGCGAACGCCGAGCCGTACCCGGGTGCGGTGTACGAGCTGCGCCGCTAGTGTCCCCGCCGGAGGACTCGCGGACGACCAGGGACGGTTCGAAGACCAGGCGCTGGTGGACGTGGTCGTCCGGCTGGTCGGCCTCCTCGATCAGCAGCCTGGCGGCCGTCGCGCCAAGCTCGTGGCGCGGCTGGCGTACGGACGTCAGCGGCACGGCGGCAGCGGCGGCGAACTCGATGTCGTCGTAGCCGACGATCGCGAGGTCGTCGGGCACCCGGACGCCGCCGCGCACCGCCTCCTGCAGCGCACCGAGCGCGAGCAGGTCGTTGGCGCAGAACACGGCCCTCGGCGGGTCCGGCAGATCGAGGAGGCAGCGGGTCTGCTCGCGGCCCGAGGCGACGTTGAGGCCGCCGCCCTCCAGGACCACGAGGTCGGCGGGCTTGCGGCCCGCGCGGTCGAGGGCGCGCAGGGCGCCGATGTGCCGGTCGCGGTCCTGGCGGATGGTGAACGGCCCGCAGATGTAGCCGATGCGCTCGTGCCCCTGCTCCAGCAGGTGGGTGACCGCGATGTCGCCGCCGAGCACGTCGTCGACGGACACCGAGCACTGGTCGCGCCGGCTCGCCCTGCGGTCGACGAGCACGACCGGGATGCCGCGTTCGCGCAGCTGGGCGACCCGGCTGCGCAGACCCCTGACCGGACTGATGAGCACACCGCGTACGCGTTGCTCCTCGAGCACGTCGAGGTACGCGGCCTCCTTGCGGGGCGACTCGTCGCTGTTGCAGAGGATGACCGCGACCCCGGCCTCGTTGGCCGCGTCCTCCGCCCCGCGTGCGACGTCGGTGAAGAACGGGTTGGCCACGTCGAGGACGACGAGGCCGATGGTCCGGCTGCGTCCCAGGCGGAGCTGCCGCGCCGACTCGTTGCGGACGAAGCCGAGGTCGGAGATCGCGCTCTGCACACGCTCGCGCGTGGACGGGGTGACGAGGTCGGGACGGTTGAGTACGTTGGACACCGTGCCGACCGACACGCCGGCCCTGGCCGCAACCTCCCGGATGCTTGTCGTGGGCGCCACCCGTCCCCCCGTCCCTCTCCTTGACAGTCAAGACGGCCCGATCCTACCCTCACAGCCAGGGCGCTTGAAACGATTCACATAATCGTGCTGCGAGACGGGACGCAATGACGGACACCGCGCAGGTCAAGGAGCTGCTGCGTACGCAGCGAATCGAGACGCCGTCATGGGGGTACGGCAACTCCGGCACCAGGTTCAAGGTCTTCGCGCAGCAGGGCGTGCCGCGCACCCCGTACGAGAAGGTCGACGACGCCGCCAAGGTGCACGAGTACACCGGCATCGCGCCGAGCGTCGCGCTGCACATCCCCTGGGACACCGTCGACGACTACGACGCGCTCGCGAAGCACGCCGCCGACCGGGGCGTGCGCATCGGCACCATCAACGCCAACGTCTTCCAGGACGACGACTACCGGCTCGGTAGCGTCGCCAACCCTGACCCCGTTATCAGGCGGAAGGCGGTCGCGGCCCTGCTGGAGTGCGTCGACGTGATGGACGCGACGGGGTCGCGCGATCTGAAGCTCTGGTTCGCCGACGGAACCAACTACCCGGGGCAGGACGACATCCGCGGCCGGCAGGACCGGCTCGCGGAGACCCTGGCGCGGACCTACGACCGGCTGTCGGGGCAGCAGCGGCTGCTGCTGGAGTACAAGCTGTTCGAGCCGGCGTTCTACAGCACCGACGTGCCCGACTGGGGCACTGCGTACGTCCACTGCGTGCGGCTCGGCACGCGCGCGCAGGTGGTCGTCGACACCGGACACCACGCGCCTGGCACCAACATCGAGTTCATCGTCGCGCTGCTGCTGCGCGAGAAGAGGCTCGGCGGGTTCGACTTCAACTCCCGGTTCTACGCCGACGACGACCTGATGGCGGGCGCCGCCGACCCGTTCCAGCTGTTCCGGATCATGCACGAGGTGATCCGTGGCGGCGGGTTCGGCGCCGACACCGGGATCGCGTTCATGCTCGACGAGTGCCACAACATCGAGCCGAAGATCCCCGGCCAGATCCGCTCCGTCCTCAACGTCCAGGAGGCGACGGCGAAGGCGCTGCTCGTCGACGCCGACGCGCTGGCGCGGGCGCAGCGGTCCGGTGACGTCCTCGGCGCCAACGCCGTGCTGATGGACGCGTACGACACCGACGTGCGGCCGCTGCTCGCCGAGCTGCGGGCGGAGCAGGGCCTCGACCCCGACCCCATGGCCGCCTACGCCCGCTCGGGCTACGCCGAGCGCATCGTCGCCGAGCGGGTCAGGGGCGAGCAGGCGGGTTGGGGAGCGTGAGGTGACACCGGAGGTTGGGCGGCTGCTGGATCGCTCGCACGAGCTCGGGGCCGACCCGCGCACCACCAACTACGCCGGTGGCAACACGTCGTGCAAGGCGGCGGTCGACGACCCCGTCACCGGCACGCCGACCGAGTTGCTGTGGGTGAAGGGCTCAGGCGGCGACCTCGGCACGCTCACCGAGGACGGCCTCGCCGTCCTGCGTCTCGACCGGATGCGCGCGCTCGTCGACGTCTACCCGGGCGTCGAGCGCGAGGACGAGATGGTCGCCATGTTCGACCTGTGCCTGCATGGCAGGGGCGGTGCCGCGCCGTCCATCGACACCGCGATGCACGGCCTGGTGCCGAGCGCGCACGTCGACCACCTGCACCCCGACGCGGGCATCGCGTTCGCGGCGGCGGCCGACGGCGAGGCGCTGACGCGGGAGTGCTTCGGCGACCGGGTCGTCTGGGTGCCGTGGCGGCGTCCGGGGTTCCAGCTCGGGCTCGACATCGCCGCGATCCACGCGGCCAACCCACGGGCGATCGGCTGCATCCTCGCCGGCCACGGCATCACGACCTGGGGCGACACGTCGGTCGAGTGCCGCGACCGTTCGCTGGACGTGATCCGCACCGCGCAGGCGTACATCGACGCGCGGGTCGCCGAGCCCTTCGGCGCGGTGCTGCCCGGGTACGCTCCGCTGCCCGACGCCGAACGCCGTGCGCGTGCCGCGGCGCTCGCCCCGGTGATCCGCGGTCTGGCCTCGAAGGATCGGCCGCAGGTCGGCCACTTCACCGACTCCGCCGAGGTGCTCGACTTCCTCTCGCGCGCCGAGCACCCGCGACTGGTCGCGCTCGGCACCTCGTGCCCCGACCACTTCCTGCGCACCAAGGTGCGGCCGCTGCTGCTCGACCTGCCGCCCGACGCACCGCTCGACGACGTCGTCACGCGGTTGGCCGAGCTGCATGCCGCCTACCGGGAGGACTACGCGGCGTACTACGGGCGGCACGCCACCGAGGACAGCCCTCCGATGCGCGGCGCCGACCCGGCGATCGTGCTCGTACCGGGCGTCGGCATGTTCTCGTTCGGCAGGGACAAGCAGACGGCGCGTGTCGCGGGCGAGTTCTACGTCAACGCGATCAACGTCATGTACGGCGCCGAGGCGATCTCCACGTACGCACCGATCGGCGAGGCGGAGAAGTTCCGCATCGAGTACTGGGAGCTCGAGGAGGCCAAGCTCAGGCGTATGCCACCGCCGAAGCCGCTGGCCACACGCATCGCGCTGGTCACCGGCGGCGGCTCGGGCATCGGCCGCGCGATCGCGCGGCGTCTCGCGAGCGAAGGCGCGTGCGTCGCGGTCGCCGACCGCGACCTCGCCGCCGCCGAGGAGACCGTCGCGGCGATCGGCGGGCCCGACCGGGCCGTCGCCGTGCGCGTGGACGTCGGCGAGGAGGACGCCGTCGAGGCGGCCGTCCGCGCGACGGTGCTCGCGTTCGGCGGTCTCGACCTCGTCGTCAACAACGCCGGGCTGTCGCGCTCCGCGCCACTCGTCGAGACGTCCGTCGACGACTGGGACCTCCAGCACCGGGTGATGGCGCGCGGCTCGTTCCTCGTCAGCCGGGCGGCGGCGCGGGTGTTGACGGCGCAGGACATGGGCGGCGACATCGTCTACGTCGTCAGCAAGAACGCCGTCTTCGCCGGGCCGAACAACGTCGCGTACGGCGCGGCGAAGGCCGACCAGGCACACCAGGTGCGGCTGCTGGCCGCCGAGCTCGGCGGCCAGGGCATCCGGGTCAACGGCGTCAACCCCGACGCCGTCGTCCGCGGATCCGGCATCTTCGCGTCGGGGTGGGGGGCCCAGCGCGCGGCGGTCTACGGCGTGCCGGAGGAGAAGCTCGGCGCGTTCTATGCGGAGCGCACGTTGCTCAAGCACGAGGTGCTGCCCGACCACGTCGCCGCCGCGGTGTTCGCGCTGGTCGGCGGCGACCTGAGCCAGACCACGGGGCTGCTGGTGCCCGTCGACTCCGGCGTGGCGGCGGCGTTCCTGCGCTGACCGATGATCTTGGAGGTCCTCTCATGACGGTGACACAGGGTTCGGTCGGTCTCGACCGGGTGGCCGGCACGCGACCGAGGATCGGGCTGGTGTCCGGCGGTCTTGGCGCGTACTGGCCGCAGTTCCCCGATCTGCTGCCGCAGCTGCGGGAGTCGGCCAGGCGGGTGGGTGAGCGGCTGCGTGAGCTCGACGCGGACGTCGTCGACGTCGGCTTCGTCTCCGACGCGCAGGAGGGTGCGGTCGCCGCGGAGAAGCTGCGCGCGGCCGGGTGCGACCTCATCTGCGGGTTCCTCACGACGTACATGACGGCGACGATGCTCGTGCCCGTCGCGCAGCGCAGCGGCGCGCCGATGCTGCTGCTTAACCTGCAGCCCACCGAGGTGATGGACCACGCCACGTTCGACACCGGGCAGTGGCTGGCGTACTGCGGCGCGTGCCCGCTGCCGGAGATGGCGAACACGTTCGAGCGGTGCGGCGTGCCGTTCCGCTCGGTGTCGGGCTACGTCGAGGACGAGCGTGCGTGGGAGCGCATCGCGCGCTGGGTGAGCGCGGCCGGCATCCGTGCGACGTTCCGGCGCGGCCGGCACGGCCTGATGGGTCACCTCTACCCGGGCATGCTCGACGTCTCGACCGACCTGACGCTGGTGCCGGCGCACTTCGGCGGGCACGTCGAGGTGCTCGAGTTCGACGACCTCCGGGTGCGGGTCGAGAAGGTGACCGACGTGCAGGTCGAGACCAAGCTCGCGCAGACGCGACAGGTCTTCGAGCTCGACGACTCCGTCGACCCCGACGACCTCGGCTGGGCGGCCCGGGTGGCGTGCGGGCTCGACGTCCTCGTCGACGACTTCGAGATCGACAGCCTCGCGTACTACCACCGCGGGCTCGACGGAGAGACGCACGAACGCCTCGGCGCAGGCATGATCCTCGGCGCCTCGCTCCTCACCGCGCGGGGCGTCCCCGCCGCCGGCGAGTACGAGCTGCGCACGTCGCTGGCGATGCTCGTCATGGACCGGCTCGGCGCGGGCGGGTCGTTCACCGAGATCCAGGCGCTCAACTTCCGTGACGGCGTCGTGGAGATGGGGCACGACGGCCCGGCGCACCTCGCGATCAGCGACGGCAGGCCGTTGCTGCGAGGGCTCGGCGTCTACCACGGCAAGCGCGGCTGGGGCGTCTCGGTCGAGTTCGACGTACGGCACGGGCCGGTCACCGCGTTCGGCCTCACCCAGCTGCGCGACGGCTCGTTGCGGTTCGTCGCCGCGGAGGGCGAGGTGGTGGCGGGGCCGTTGCTGCGGATCGGCAACACGACCTCGCGCGTCGACTTCGGCCGCGACCCGGGCGAGTGGTGCGACGCGTGGGCGGCGACCGCCATGTCGCACCACTGGGCGCTCGGGACGGGACACCGCGTCGGCGAACTGCGCGCGGTCGCCGAGCTGCTCGAGATCCCGCTCGTGGAGGTCGCGCCGTAGCCTGGCGGCATGAACCCAGCGCGGGAGAAGGCGGGCGCATGAGTGGCGACTCGTACACGCATGGCAGGGCCGAGTTCGACGACCGCATCACGGCCGACCCCAACGCGCGCTGGCCGGTCGAGCCCGAGCGCTACCGGCTCGTCGCGTCGCTCGCCTGCCCGTGGGCCAGCCGCGCGGTCGCCGTGCGCCGGCTGCTTGGCCTCGAGGACGTCCTCGGCCTCGCGATCGTCGACCCGATCCAGGACGAACGGAGCTGGCGGTTCACCCTCGACCCCGGCGGCCGCGACCCGGTGCTCGGCATCGCGTTCCTGCACGAGGCGTACGACGCGACCGGCGTCGACTACAGCAACGGCGTCAGCGTGCCGGCGATCGTCGACGTGCCGTCCGGCAGGCTCGTGACCAACGACTTCCACCGGATCACCCTCGACCTTTCGACGCAGTGGACCGCCTACCACCGGCCGGGCGCGCCCGACCTGTGGCCAGAGCCCCTGCGCGACGAGATGGACGAGGTGATGGGGCGCGTCTACCGGGAGCTCAACGACCCCGTCTACGGCGCGGGCTTCGCCGGCAGCCAGGGCGCGTACGAGCACGCGTACGCGAAGGTGTTCGGTTGCCTCGACTGGCTGAGCGAGCGGCTGCGTGACCGGCGATACCTCATGGGCGACCACGTGACCGAGGCGGACATCCGGCTGTTCACGACGCTGGTGCGGTTCGACCCCGTCTACCACGGCCACTTCAAGTGCAACCGCAACAAGATCGCCGAGGACCCGGTGCTGTGGGCGTACCTGCGCGACCTCTACCAGACCCCCGGCATCGGCGACACGGTCAACATGACGCACATCAAGCGGCACTACTACGAGGTGCACACGAACATCAACCCGTCCGGCATCGTCCCCGTCGGCCCCGACCTCGCCTGGACGTCACCCCACGGCCGCGAGGAGCTCGGCGGCTCCCCCTACGGCCCCGACGGCACCCCACCCACCCGCGCCGCCGACCTTCCCACCTACCGCGACACCCTCGACACCTGACCGGTGCCCGAGCGGCCCTTGGTCGAATGATCACGTTCAGTTGGTGAACCCGCACCGAACATGGCGCATGCGCCATGGGAGGTGCGTACTCACCGTGGGAAGTGCGCGGAGTGATGCATCGCGGACGGACGCGCCGCCGCACGCGCGAACGCCGCCCTGACCTTTGCGACGACGCGCTCCGGGTGGGCCAGGTCGGACCAGACGATCCTGACCACCTCGTAGCCCAGCTCGCGGAGGCGGTCCTCGCGGCGCTTCTCCCGGAAGAGCACCAGCGCCGGGTCGGCGCCGTCGGGCGCGTACTTCACCTTGCCGTCGAACTCGACGACAGTCCGCTCCTCCGCGAACAGGAAGTCGACGCGACCGACCACGGCGCCGTCGGAGTCTGTGATCGTCACCTGCGGGACGGGTTCAGGCATGCTCATCCGGTCGAACAGCACTCGGAGTCTCGACTCGCCCACCGACTCGGCTCGGCCGTCGGCGAATCCCACGACGGCTCCGACATCGTGGGAGTACGGCCACGCGTGGAGCTCGGCCGACGCGTCGGCGAGATCGTCCGGAGTGGCGAGATCGCGGTACAGCGCCGCGTCCGCCGCGACCACCGCAGTCTCGAACGAGGCGAAGCACGCTGTCTCCACGACCGCGCGAGCCGTCTGGACCACCGCTACGCCGTCGATCCACGTGGTGTCGCCAGCCCTGAGGTTGCCGACGTGGTGGTGTACGCCGCCCTCGGTCCTGGCGGCGCCCATGTCGGTCCTGGTCACGTGCACCTGCCGCAGATCGGCGTCCCACAGCGGCAGGCCGTACAGGGCCGCGGCCGAGAGGTGGCTCACGACGGTTCGCTCGCCGAGGGACAGGACGACGGCGCGCGTGCGCAGGACGTGCCGGCCGACCTCGTCGAGGCCATCGTGGTACGCGCGTGCGACGTACGCGCCGCGGCGGATCCGCAGCCACAGCCCGTCCCGCAGATACCTGCGTACGTCCTGCTCGGTGTATCCGCAGGCGAGGAGTTGGCCGTAGGTGACGACCTGGCCCTGTTGGGCGAAGAGTGCTTCGAGGCGTCCGTTCATCCGTTCACGATGCGGCCTCCGGAGTGGACCGAGCGGTGCGAGAGGTGGATCTGTGGACGGCGGGTCTCCCACACACTTCCCACGGTGAATACGCACTTCCCACGGCCCATGAGCCGTGTTCGGTGCGGGTTCACCAACTGAACGTGATCATTCGCGGAGGGTTGCGGCGGTGGGGCGTTTCGGGTAGGACCGTTGAAACGATTCACGGGCCGGAGGGGCGATGACCACGGGCGGGACGGTGACGTGTGCGGCCGTCGACCTCGGGGCCGCGAGCGGGCGGGTGGTGCTCGGCAGGGTCGGCGCGGACGTCCTCGACGTCACCGAGGTGCACCGGGTGCGCAACGAGCCGGTCCGCCGCGGCGGTCACCTGTGCTGGGACGTCCCGCGGCTGTACGACGCGGTGCTCGACGGACTCGCCGTCGCGGCGCGTACGGCCGACGTCGTGAGCGTCGGGGTCGACTCGTGGGCCGTCGACTACGGTCTGCTCGACGCTGACGGCGAGCTGCTCGGCGACGTCGTGCACTACCGCGACGAACGGACGGCCGGGCTGGTCGACGACGTCGCGTCCGTCGTGCCGCGGCAGGAGCTGTACGCGCGCACGGGCATCCAGTTCCTGCCGATCAACACCGTCTACCAGCTCGTGGCCGAACGCGCGGACGGCCGGCTCGCCGCCGCGCGCACAATGCTGCTCGTCCCCGACCTGCTCGCCTACTGGCTGACCGGCGAGGTCGGCGCCGAGGTGACGAACGCGTCGACCACCGCGCTGCTCGACGTCCACACCGGCGGCTGGGCGACGGACCTCGCCGAACGCCTCGGTCTGCCCGCGCGGTTGTTCCCCCCGCTGCGTCACCCCGGTGACCGCATCGGCCCGCTGACGGCCGACGCCCGCCGCCGCACCGGGCTGCCCGAGGCGACGCAGCTGCTCGCGGTCGGCTCCCACGACACCGCGTCGGCGGTCGCCGCGGTGCCCGCGAGCGGGGAGCGTTTCGCCTACGTCTCGTGCGGCACCTGGTCGCTCGTCGGCGTCGAGCTGCCCGCACCCGTCCTGAGCGACGAGAGCCGCGCCGCGAACTTCGCCAACGAACGCGGCGTCGACGACACGGTCAGGTACCTGCGCAACGTCATGGGCCTGTGGCTGCTGCAGGAGTGCCTGCGTCACTGGCGCGAGGACGGGTTCGACGCCGACATCGCGTGGCTGCTGCGCCGGGCCGGCGACGAGCCCGCGTTCGCCGCCGTGGTCGACCCGGACGACCACGCGTTCCTGCCGCCGGGCGACATGCCGGCGCGCATCGCCGACGCGTGCCGACGCACGGGGAAAGCCGTCCCCGCGACCCCTGCCGCGACCGTCCGGTGCGTGCTGGAGAGCCTCGCCCTCGGCCACCGCAGGGCCGTACGCGACGCGGTGCGGCTGTCCGGACGCGACGTCGACATCGTCCACATCGTCGGCGGCGGCGCGCGCAACGCGTTGCTCTGCCAGCTCACGGCCGACGCCTGCGACCGGGCGGTGGTCGCCGGTCCGGTCGAGGCGACGGCACTCGGCAACCTCCTCGTGCAGGCACGCGCCCTCGGGAGGCTCGGCGACCTCGCCGACCTGCGCCGTCTCGTCGCCGCCACGCAGCCGACGACGCGGTACGAGCCGCGTCCCGCCCTCGTCTCCCGGTGGGACGCCGTGGACGCATCGGTGCCACGCACCGCAGGCTCCGGCTGATTCGACGGACCCGGCACGGTCCGTCGCTGTTGTGGCGCGGCGCGTCGCCGGCGACGACAATGCCGACATCGACATGCGGCGAGGAGCTGACCCATGGCCGGTGGGACGGGACGTGGGGGCGGGCAGGGACTCGCGGCGATCTCGGCGCCCGGCCTCGTGGGCCGCGACGGAGAGCTCGCCGCGCTGGTCGAGGCGCTGTCCGGGCAACCCGCGCTCGTCCTCGTCGCGGGTGAGGCCGGCATCGGCAAGTCCCGGTTGTTGCGGGAGTTCCTGGCGCGGAACGACGGTCACCGGCGCCGCACGCTCCTCGTCGGCTGCCCGCCGTTCCGCGAGCCGTACACCCTCGGCCCCGTCGTCGACGCGGTACGGCAGGCGACCGACGACGTCGCCGACCTCGGGCTCTCGGGGCTCGCCGGCGCACTGCGACCCGTCTTCCCGGAGTGGGCAGACGGGCTGCCGCCCGCACCGGAGCCGCTCGACGACGCGAAGGCGTCACGGCACCGGCTGTTCCGCGCACTCGCCGAGCTGCTGAGCCGGCTCGACGTCGGCACGCTCGTGCTCGAGGACCTGCACTGGGCCGACGAGGTGACGCAGGAGTTCCTGCTCTTCCTCGCGTCGTACGACCCGCAGCAGCTCAGCCTCGTCGTCTCGTACCGTCCCGAGGACGTGCCCGCCGACTCGCTGCTGCTGCGGCTCTCGTCGCGGCTGCGGGGCCGCACTCCGCAGCTGCGGCTGGACCTGGAGCCGCTCGACGTCGACCAGACGGCAGGACTGGTGTCGTCGATGCTCGGTGGCGAGCACGTCTCCGCCGCCTTCGCGACGTTCCTGCACGGGCACACCGACGGCCTCCCGCTCGCCGTCGAGGAGTCGGTGCGGTTGATGCGCGACCGTGCCGACCTCGTGCGCCGCGACGGTGAGTGGGTCCGCCGGCGGCTCGACGAGATCGAGGTGCCGCCGACCGTCAGGGACGCCGTGCTCGAACGCACGTACCGTCTCGGCGCGGACGCCCAGGTCGTGCTCCGGGCCGCGGCGGTCCTGAGCGACCCGACCGACGAGGCCGTGGTGATCGCCACCTCGGGCCTGGAGCGCGATCGCGCGACGGCGGGCCTGACCGACGCGCTCGCCTGCGGGCTGCTCGTCGAGGACGAGCGCCTGCTGGTGTCGTTCCGGCACATGCTCGCGGGCAGGTCGGTCTACGACGCGGTCCCCACGCCCCAGCGACGCGCGCTGCACGCCCGTGCGGGCAGGGCGCTCGAAGGGCGCACCCCGCCACCGATCGCGCGCCTTGCGCGGCACTTCCGCGAGGCCGGCGACACCGAGACGTGGTGCGGGTACGGCGAGCGCGCCGCCGATCTCGCGCTCGCCTCGGGAGACGAGGCCACGGCGACGGACCTGCTGTGCGACATGATCGGTGCCGGAGATCTGTCGCCCAGGGCGCTCATCCGGTTGTTCGACAAGGTCAGCATGGGAGCGCTCGCTCACCCGTCGTCGTTGCATGACATCGTTCGCGTGCTCCGCGCGGCTCTCGCCGCCGGCGACCACTCGCGCGAGATCGAGGGCGAGCTGCGTTTCCAGCTCGGTCGGGCGCTGAGCGGGCTCGAGGAGTACACGGCGTGCGGCGACGAGTTCGTGCTGGCCGTGCCGTTGCTGACCCACGCACCGCTCAAGGCGGTCCGGGCGATGTTGCTGCTCGGCCGGCCGCGCCGCACCGCAGAGGCGGTCGCCGGTCACCGCCGCTGGCTCGAGCGGGCCGCGAAGTCGTCGGTACGCCTGTCGGCGACCGACCGCCTCGGCGTGCAGGTGGAGCGGGTGACCTCGTTGCTGCTGCTCGGTGAGGAGGACGGCTGGGCGGAGGCGGCCAAGATTCCCGAGGAGCCTGCGTCGCCGGACGAGCGCCAGCACGTCGTCCGCGCACACCTCAACATCGGCGACGCGGCCGTGCAGTGGGGCAGGTACCCGGAGGCGCGGCGCCGGCTCCAGCTGACCGTCGAGATGGCGGAGCGCTACGAGCTGGTTCGCAATCGCTGGCTGGCCCGTGTGAACCTCGTCCACCTCGACTGGTTCACCGGGAACTGGCAGGGACTCGCCGAACGCGCTGCCGACCGGGAGCTCGACGGCGTCGACCTGCCGATGCTGCGTGAGGCGGTCCTCGTGCGCGGCCTGTTGCTGGCGGTGGCCGGCGAACGGGTGGCGGCCGCGGAGCACCTGGAGCAGATCCTCGCGGACACCGGTCGCACCGGCGCGGTCGACGCGAGCCTGGAACCGGCAGCGGCCCTCGCACACGTCCATCTCGCCGACGGTAGGGTCGACGAGGCGCTCGCGGTGACGGCCGACGCCGTCACCGCGATGAGGACCAAGGGACTGTGGTTCCTCGCCACCGAGATCGTGCCCGCCCGCGTCCAGACCCTTCTCGCCGCCGGCCGGGTCGCGGATGCCGGCGAGCTGGTCGACGCCTTCACCGCCGGGCTCGGCGGACGCGGCGCGCCGAGCGCGGGAGCCGCGCTCGAGCTGTGCCGGGCGCTGCTGACCGAGGCCACGGGCGACGCGTCGGACGCGGCCGTTGCGTACGGTCGCGCCGCCGAGGCCTGGCAGGCGCTGCCGCGCCCGTACGACGCGCTGCTCGCCCGGGAGCGGCAGGCACGCTGCCTGTTCGCGTCCGGTGACGACGACGCGGCGCTCGCCCTCCTCACCGGCGCGCTCGCCGGGCTGACCGAGCTCGGCGCCGTGGCCGACGCGACACGGGTGACGCACGCGCTGCGGCAGCACGGCGTCGACGTGAAGCGTCCCTGGCGCGGGGGGCGGCGAGGGTATGGCGACGAGCTCTCCCCACGCGAGCTCGACGTGGCGCGCCTGGTCATCGGTGGCCGGACGAACCGCGAGATCGGTGCGGAGCTGTACCTGTCGCCGAAGACGGTCGCGCGGCACCTGCACGGCGCGATGCGCAAGCTCGGCGTGTCGACCCGGACCGCACTCGCCGTCTCGGTCGTCGAGGCGGGCCTGGCGTCCGACACCGGACGACCCACGGCAGAGCGCGCGGGCTGAGCGAGGGGCGGAGCGCAGGAGGGCTGCGGGAAACTGGGTCATCTGCCCACTCGCTACGGAGCAGGGCGCGGCCACAGCCTTGGCCCATGCCACCTCCCCCTGATCACGCGGTGCCCGACCAGCCCGACGGCGTCCCCGACGACGCGGCGTCTGCGGACGGCGTGACCGGGGAGGACGGCGACCGCGACGGCTACGAGCCGCTCTGACGACGGACGCCCGCGCACCCATCGGCCGACGATGAGACCACATGAAGATCCGGAGAGCGATCGGGGCGCTGGCCGTCGCGTTGCTGACGGTCGGTGGTGCCGCCGGCGGGGCGGCGGCGAACACCGACCCGCAGGGCTCCGACCCGGCGGTCGACGAGCGCGGTGTCCCGCGCGACGACGCCGCCGCGACCGGTGCCCCCCTGCCGCCGAGCTCGACGGTCACGCTCGTGTCGGGTGAGCGCGTGCGGCTCGACGTCACACCGAGCGGGGAGCAGGACGTCGAGGTGCTCACCAGCGCCGACGGGAAGGCGAAGCCGGACGCGTCGACGTTCGTGCAGTTCGCCTGGCACGGCGACGAGTACGTCGTGCCCGACCGCGTCGTCCCGTACCTCGGCGGCACCCTCGACCCGCGGCTGTTCGACGTGAGCTACCTGGTGCGGGCGAAGCTCGACGACGCCCACCGCAAGAACGTGCCGGTCACCGTCGAGGAGACTACGCGCGGCGCGGCGGGCGACCTGCCGGGCGTACGCGTGCAGCGCACGGCGGGTGACAAGGCGCAGGCGGCGGTCGACAAGTCCCAGGCCCCCGGCTTCGGCGGGATGCTCGCCGACCGCTGGGCGTCGAGCCGCGCTGCGCGGTCCAGCGTCCCGGCCGGCCGGCTCGCCGGCATCGAGCGGATCAGCCTCGCCCCACCGTCCGGAGCGCCCGCCCCGCCCGCGTCGCCGTTCGCGGAGCCCACACGCGCCGAGGGCATCCCGTACCGCACCCTCACGGTCCGGGTCACCGACCGCGACAGCGATCCCGGCGTGGCGCTCGGCTTCGTCCAGAACGTCGACGACGCACGCCTGTCCCGCCTCCTGGTCACCCTGGAGGGCGAGGCGAGCTTCAGCGTCCCGCAGGGCACGTACAGCCTCGCGTTCAGCGTGCTGACGGCCATCCCGACCACGGACGCGTTCGAGACCGCCCTCACGGTGAAGCCCGAGGTACGGGTCGCCTCCGACACCACGGTCCACCTCGACGCGCGCAGGGCCGTGCCGTTACGTGCCGAGCTGGACACTCCCGCGGACCACAACTACCGGTGGGAGGCGTTGCGCTTCACCAGGACGAGCGCGACCGGCGGCGGCACCACCGTTGCCGGAGGCGAGATGCTGGCCATGCGGCTCGTCGCCGTGACACCGAACAACAACCCGGGCTTCGGCGCCTCGCGTCTCCTGGCGACGCCCACGCCGAAGGTGACACGCGGAACGTTCGGGTTCGAGGCCGCCACGCAGCTCCGGATGCGTGACGCCCAGGGCAGACAGACCTCCGCGCCTTCCTACTTCCTGCACTTCCCCCGCGAGGGGCGGATCCCGTCGTCGCTGACCTACCGGGTTCCGGAGCGGGACCTGACGACGGTGCGGTCGCGCCTGTACGACAGCGCGACCGGTACCTGTGACCAGCGACAGCTCAGTGCCGGACTGACGTCGACCCGCTGGGCCGGGGGACTGTCACTCGCCCTGCCGCTGGCGTCCGCGCAGGACCGCACGGACTACTGGTACACCGCGGAGCCGGGGGCGACCAGTTGGTCGTCGGCCTACACCGCCAACGACTGCGTGCAGCGGTTCCGTGCTCCCCGCACGATCGCCCACGGCCAGCGGATCACCGAGGTGTGGGCCAAGGGTCCGCCGGTGCCCTCTCCGGCACCGTCGATCGTGAACAAGCTCAGCCAAATGCCGAACCCGCCGACCAACAGCGTCACCGTGTGCCCGGCCTGCCGGCAGGACGACATCGGCATGCTCTACCTGATGGAGGGCGGGGACTCCGATCCCGCGCACTTCGCTGACCTCGGCCTGTGGAACCACCGTGAGACGCACCTGCGGCTCTTCCGCGACGGCGAGCTGGCCTTCGACAGCGCCGGCCTCGACGTCGGCTCGGTAGGCCCGACCGGCACGCTGAACCCGATCAAGGTGCCGCTGCCTCTCCTCCCCGACCCGGCGGCCTACCGGCTGGAGTGGCGTCACGCCGGGGCGAGCCATCCGGACGACGCGAACATCGAGACGTCGTGGGCGTTCCGCTCGTCGCGCAAGGACCCGAAGGCGACCTTCCCCGAGACGCAGACGTGCAGTCCCGACCCGAGCAGGAGATGTTCATTCCTGCCGCTGCTCTTCCCCGTCTACGACCTCGCGCTCGACCACGCGGGCACCGCCCGCGCGGGTGGGTCGTTCGACGTCGCCTTCAGCGTGACCGGCCAGGCGTACGCGCCGGAGCCGTTCGGCGCGCATGCGTCGGTGTCGGTCTCGTACGACGACGGTGAGACGTGGCGGCCCGCGGAGTCCGGCCGCGCCACGAAGGCGGCCGGCGACGGCAACGCGTTCGGCGTGACGATCGAACACCCGCCGCTCGCCGAGACCAGCGGGTTCGTGTCGCTGAAGATCCACGCGGAGGACCGTGCGGGCAACACGGTCGACCAGACGGTGATCCGCGCCTACGGGCTCAGGGACTGACCGCGGTGCGGGCGAAGGGAGCAGGAGCCATGACGGAACGGCGTGGAGGGGCCCGGCGGGTCGCGTGGCTGGTCGTCGCCGCGCTCGCGGTCTCGCTCGGTGTGGGCGGTGGTGCGGCGCCGGCCGAGGCCAGGCCCGCGGCGGGGTTCGCGGCGCCGCGGGGGATCGCCCCCGAGCAGGTCTGCGAGGCACCGGCGAAACGGCGGGCCGGTTGTGACGCGACGGTCGTCGTCGACAGTGCGGGCCGGCCGCTGGGACGCAAGTCGGCCACCGCGGCGGGCCTGCGGCCGTTCACGGCGGCCGACCTGCAGGACGCGTACAAGCTGCCGTCCGCGCTGCTCGGTGCCCGGCAGACGATCGCGATCGTGTCGGCGTTCGACGCGCCGAACGCGGAGGCCGACCTGGCGGTCTACCGCGAGGTCAACGGCCTGCCGCCGTGCGATGCGGACTTCCCGTGCTTCCGCAAGGTCGACCAGCGCGGAGGCACCGCCTACCCGCGGCCCGACCAGACCTGGTCCACGAGCTCCACGATCGGCCTGCAGATGGCGTCCGCGGCCTGTCCCAACTGCGAGCTGCTGCTGGTCGAGGCGGACGACAACCAGCTGCCCAACCTCGGCGCCGCGGTCGACACCGCCGTCGAGCTCGGCGCCGACGTGGTGAGCAACGCGTACAACGCCCGCGAGTACGCCGGCATGCTCACCGACCTCGGCGATCACTACGTCCAGCCCGAGGCGGTCGTCGTCGCGGCGTCGGGTGGCGCGGGGTTCGGCGCCACGGTCCCCGCCGCCCTGCCGAGCGTCGTCGCCGTCGGCGGCACCACGCTCTACCGCGACGACAGCGCGAGGGGATGGGGCGAGGAGGCCTGGGCGAGCGCGGGCTCCGGGTGCTCGGCGTACATCGCCAAGCCCGACTGGCAACTGGACCGACTGTGCGGCAAGCGCACGGTCACCGACGTCGCGGTGGTCGCCGACGGCAACACACCGGTCGCCGTCTACGTCACGTACGGCTATCCGGGCTGGGTCGCCGCGGGCGGCCCGAGCGTGGCCGCACCGTTGGTCGCCGGCGTGTACGCACTCGCCGGCAACGCCGGCGAGATCACCCCGGGCGCGCGCCTCCGTGCGCAGCGGGACCGCCTCTTCGACGTCACCTCCGGCAGCAACGGCGTGTGCGGCGGTAGCTACCTCTGCACGGCGGTCCGCGGCTACGACGGCCCCACCGGGTGGGGCACCCCCAACGGCGTCGGCGCCTTCTAGGAGATCTCATGCGCATCGGCAGAACGGTCCTCGCCCTCACCGGCGTCACGGTGCTCACCGCCGTCATCGGCGGCGCCGGTCCCGCGGTCGCCGCGCCCGCCGGCTGCACGCCGACATGGCAGGCGGTCGAGACCCCGCCCAACCCGCCGGGCTACAGCAAGCTGACCAACGGCGGGGTCTCCGCCGTCGCGCCCGACGACGTCTGGTTCGCGAACTCGGTCGGCGAGAACGCGACGCCGGAGATCTCCGCGATCACGCGCTGGGACGGCAGGGCGGTCCGCCCGATGAAGCGCCAGATCCCGCAGGACCGGGTCATGAACCCGACGGTCTACGACGGGTCCTTCGACAGCGGCACGAGCGGCTGGGTCATCGGCATCGACTCGGTGTACGGCCTCAAACCCGGGACGGTGCCCTACGCGACGCGCTGGTACGACGGCCGCTGGACGCGGACCCCGCTGGCGCCGTCGCCCGCGCCGTCCACCACCAGCGTCGCCCTGTACGGGATCGCGTCGGTCTCCCCGACGGACGCCTGGGCGGTCGGGAGCGCGGCCGGCGCCGAGAGCGGGGCGGTCGTCCAGCACTGGGACGGCACGCGGTGGTCCGCGACCGACCACCCCGGTGGACGTGTGGCGAACGCCGCCCTCATGGACGCCTCGGCCACGGCACCCGACGACGTCTGGGCGGTCGGCAACGTCGGCAACGGCACCACCGAGGACGTTCCGCTCGTCGAGCACTGGGACGGCACGTCGTGGACCGTCGTCGACCTGCCCGAGCTCCCGCCCGGTGTGGCCCTGGGGTCGCTCACGAGTGTGAGCAGCTCGGGCCCCGACGACGTCTGGGTGAGCGGGTTCCAGGGAGCGGGCCAGTGGTCCGGCCGCGCACTCCCGCTTCTCGGGCACTGGGACGGCGAGAGCTGGCGGTGGGTCGACCTGCCCGACACCGGACCGGCGGTGCTCACCGGCGTCTACACCGCGGGGCCCGCCGACGTCTGGGCGGTGGTCAACCGACCGGGCGGTGACCCGGGCGAGCTGCTGCGCTGGGACGGCGAGGAGGCCACCCTCACCGCGTGGCCGGGCCGCCAGGAGTACGGCCTCCACTACTTCGCGAACGACATCGACGGCACCGGACCCGACGACGTCTGGGCGGTCGGGTCGGCCACGAGGAACCCCGGCTCGACCGTCTCCGAGGTTCGGCAGATGGTCGCGCACCTGAGCTGCGTCGAGCGATGAGGCGGCGAGCCATGCGGAGCGACGACGACACCCCCAGGAGGTCCACCGTGCGGCAACGACCCGTGAGGTCCCTGCGCAGGTTCGGTGTCGCCGCGGCGATGCTGTGCCTGGTCTCCCTCGTCGGTGGCATGCTGGCGCCCGCGTCGGCGGGTGCTGACCTCACGAAGGCACCCGACCCTCGCGCGAAGGTGGAGAACCGGCTCGAGACCGCGTTCGCGAAGGACGGCAGGCAGGACTTCTGGATCCGCTTCGCCGAGCGCGCCGACACGAGCGAGGCGCGGCGGATCGACGACTGGGCGAAGCGCGGTGCGTACGTCCACGACGAGCTCAGGAAGGTCGCGACCGAGTCGCAGCGCCGGGTACGGCAGCGGCTCGACGCCGACGACGTGACGTACGAGGCGTTCTGGGTCAGCAACGCGATCCTCGTCCGCGACGGCTCGCAGGCGCTCGCGCTGCGCATGGCGGCGATGTCGGAGGTGGGCAGCGTGCGGCAGCCGCGCGAGTACCGGCCGGTGGAGCCGGTCGAGTCGCGCCCGGCGGCGAAGCAGCCGCGTGCCGCGGAGTGGGGGGTCTCGCGCATCCACGCGCCGGAGGTGTGGAGCACGTACGGCGCCACGGGTGAGGGCATCACGGTCGCGAACATCGACACCGGCGTCCAGTACGACCACCCGGCGCTGGCGACGCACTACCGCGGCTACACCGGTCCCGGCCAGGTCGACCACGACTACAACTGGCTCGACACCGGCACCACGAGCCCGGATGCGCCCGCCGACGGCAACGGCCACGGCACGCACACGATGGGCACGATGGTCGGCGACGACGGTGCGGGCAACCAGGTCGGCGTCGCCCCCGGCGCGACGTGGATCGCCGCCAACGGCTGCTGCGCGTCGGACCAGACCCTCATCGACTCCGGTCAGTGGATGCTGGCGCCCACCGACCTGCAGGGAGCGAACGCCGACCCCGCCAAGCGCCCGAACGTGGTCAACAACTCGTGGGGCACGTCGACGCCGACGAACGACCCGTTCATGGAGGACGTCCTCCTCGCATGGGGCGACTCCGGGATCTTCGGGGTGTTCTCCAACGGGAACAACGGCGAACAGGGTTGCGCCTCCAGCGGCTCACCCGGCAGCAGGGTGGCGACGTACGCGGTCGGCGCCACCGACTCCGCCGACAGGATCGCCCCGTTCTCCAGCCGCGGCGCGGGTCAGGACGGTGAGGTGAAGCCGAACATCTCCGCGCCGGGCGCCGGCGTCAGATCGGCGTGGCCGGGTGGCACGTACCAGCAGATCTCCGGCACCTCGATGGCCGCCCCGCACGTCGCGGGTGCCGTCGCCCTGCTCTGGTCGGCGGTGCCGGGGCTCGTCGGCGACGTCGAAGGGACGCGGGCACTGCTCGACGAGACCGCCGTCGACACCTCCGATCTGACCTGCGGCGGCACCGCCGACGACAACAACGTCTACGGCGAGGGTCGGCTCGACGTGCTGGCGCTCGTCGAGCTCGGCAAGCTCGGTGGCACCCTGACCGGGCGCGTGACCGACGCGGCAGGCGCGCCGATCGTCGGCGCCACGGTGACGGCGTCAGGGCCGTCGCAGCGCACGGCGACGACCGACGTCGAGGGCGGCTACGGGTTCCCCGCACTCGCCGGCTCGTACGAGGTCCGCGTGACGGCGTACGGCCACGAGCCGCACGACGCGACCGGCGTCGTGGTGACGACGGGCGAGTCGGCGCGGCACGACGTGACGTTGCAGCCGACCGAGCGCGTCGACGTTGCGGGTGTCGTGGGCGACGGCTCCGGTCACGGCTGGCCCCTGTACGCGAAGGTCACGGCGACCGACGCTGACGGGCACAAGGTGTCGGCGTACTCCGACCCGGTCACCGGCCGGTATCGCCTCGCTGTGCTGCCGGACACCGAGTACACGGTGCGCGTGGTCGCACAGGACCCCGGCTACACCGAGGCAAGCGAGACCGTCGACGTCGCGTCGGGTGACGTCGCGAAGGACGTCGACCTCGCCGTGGACGCCCTCGCCTGCACCGCGCTCGGCTATCGCGCCGAGCGGTCGGGCACGACGCAGGCGTTCGACGCCACCACGGTGCCGGCGGGCTGGCGCGTCGCGAACACCGACCCGGTGCAGCAGCCCGGCTGGGCGTACACGCCCGGCTGGCAGTTCACGAACCCGGGTGACCGCCCCAACGACACCGGTGGCACGGGGAACGCCGCGATCGTCGACAGCGACCACACCGGGGCGCGGCACGTGCAGGACACGACGCTGACCACCCCGGCGATGGACCTGTCGGACGTCACGCGGCCGGTCGTGCGGTTCGCGAGCGACCTCGAGCCCGCGGTCAACTCGACGGCGACCGTCGACGTGAGCGTCGACGGCGGCACGACGTGGACCACGGTCTGGCGCAGGGCCGGCTTCCCCGGTCTCCGCGGTCCCGCGAGTCCCGTCGTCGGGCTGCCGACCGCCGCGCACCAGGCCGACGTCAGGGTCCGCTTCAGGTACGTCGGCAGCTGGTCGAAGTGGTGGCAGCTCGATGACGTCTTCGTCGGGCAGCACGACTGCTCACCCGTGGCCGGTGGGCTCGTGACGGGCCTGGTCACCGCGACCGGCGGCGAGGGCCTCGTCGGAGCGACGGTGACGGCCGACGCCGACCCGCAGGCGCGGGCGACGACGGTGGCGACGCCGGACGACCCGGCGTTGGGCGACGGCCTGTACCGGCTGTTCTCCGCGGCGACGGGTGAGCAGGCGTTCACCGCCGCGATGGCCGGCTACGCCTCGACGTCGGTCACGGTGACCGTCGCCGCCGACGCCGTGACGTCCGCGAACGTCGAGCTACCGGCGACCGGCGGGTGACCCGTGACGGGCACCCTCACAGTGCCAGGGTGCGGTGAGGGTGCCCCTCACGGGTGCGAACGCCCCGGCGTCGAGGGGTCAGGCCGCCAGCTCGCAGGCGGCCCGACCGCGGGCCTCGCCGGCCGGGGTGAGGCAGTCGCGCAGGTGGTACGTCTGCTGGCCGTAGCGGGCGTCGGGGACGACCGTGACGTTGCCGGCCTCGTCGACCTCGCACGGGTTGTCGAGGCTGCAGTCCGCGCCGGTGTTCTCGTACGCGGTGTTGTTGACGCCGACGATCTCGTTGCTCGCGGCGTCGATCACCGGCGAGCCGGACGTGCCGCCGATGGTGTCGCAGCCGGGCGTGTAGCGGATGGAGTCCTTGGCGACGTAGCCGTCCTCCTTGAGCTGGGGGACGAACCCGTCGATGCCGCAGGAGTAGATCTCCTCCCAGTAGCCCGACACGACCTTGATGTCGGTGCCCGCGGTCGGGTGGGACTCGGCGAGGGTGAGCGCCTCGGTGTCGTACTCCGACCTGAGCTCGGCGTACGTCTCCTCGACCCGGTACACGGCGGCGTCGGTGTCGGTCATCGTGGCGTACGCCAGCAGGTCGGCGGTCAGCGTGCCGACCGTGTCGTCACCGGCCGCGTTGAGCAGCTGGAACGTCCTGGTGGACGGCTCGTTCGTCATGACCTCGCCGGGCTCCGGCATGCCGTCGACGCAATGGCCGTTGGTGAGGACGAGCGCCTTCGCGTCGTCGGCCGAGTCGGCGAACCGGAAGACCGAGCCCGAGCAGTTGCTCAGCTTCACGATCCCGCGGAAGTCGACCGCGGCCCGGTCGGTGCTCGGCTGGTCCGTACGGGGCGCGGCACCTGCGGAGCCCGTGGCCATGCCGAGGGTGAGCGCGCCGCCGAGCACGGTGGCCAGCAGCGCGGTCGTGAGGGTTCGTGCCTTGCGACGCATCGGCGTCCTCCCGGGGATGCGTGGCGCCGTGGGGGGTCGGCGCCGTACTCGACTGAGGGCAATCGGCCCACTACACCGAGTTGTGGGAGATCGGTCAAGTACGGGTGGCGTCCGCCACAGTCCGTAGTGGCCGGAACGGTGCCTCGTACAGTGTGGGCCCATGAGTGCGGACGAATCGGCGGTACACATCGGCACGCTGGGTGAGCACCGGCCACGGGTCCACGAGGAGGCCTGGGTCGCTCCCGGCGCCGTCCTCGTCGGTCGAGTGACGATCGGGGCCAGGTCGAGCATCTGGTACGGCTGCGTCCTGCGCGCCGACGACGAGGACGTCGTCATCGGCGACGAGGTCAACATCCAGGACCTCTCCTGCCTGCACTCCGACCCGGGCCAGCCCGCCGTCCTCGAGGACCGCGTCTCGGTCGGGCACCGCGCCATCGTGCACGGCGCCCGCATCGGCGCGGGGTCGCTCGTGGGCATGGGCGCGATCGTCCTCGGCGGCGCGGAGGTCGGCGCGGGCTCGCTCGTGGCCGCCGGCGCGGTCGTCCGCCCCGGCGCCGTGATCCCGCCGGGCATGCTCGCCGCGGGCGTCCCCGCCAAGGTGCTCAGGCCGCTCAAGGACCAGGAGCTCACCATGCTCGAGGGCACCTGGCGCTCGTACGTCGGCCGCGCCGACCGCCACCGCACCGCCACCTGGTGAGGTGGGCCTAGCGCTTGCGCGTCGTGACGTAGTGCGCCACCTCGTGCAGCTCGTCGCGGACGTCGCCGGCGAGCGGGACGGCGTCGAGTGCGCCGAGCGCCAGGTCGAGCCTGGTCGCGGCCTCGCGCTCCGCCCAGTCGCGGCCGCCTGCCGCCACCACGAGGTCGGCGCAGCGGCGCAGCCCGTCCTCGTCGAGGTCGGGACGGGCATACGAGGCAGCCAGCTCGGCGGCCTCGGGACCCGCCGACCGCAGCGCGTACACGACGGGCAGCGACTTCTTCCGCGTCCGCAGGTCGGTGAGCACGGGCTTGCCCGTGACGTCCGGCGTGCCCCAGATGCCGAGGAGGTCGTCGACGAACTGGAACGCCAGCCCGAGGTGGTGGCCGTAGTCGCCCAGCGCGGTCGTGAGTGCCGGTGACCCGCCCGCCCACAGCGAGCCGAGGGAGCAGGCGGCGGACAGCAGCGCGGCCGTCTTCGCCTCGGCCATCGCGACGCACTCGTCGACGGCGACGTCCGCGCGCCGCTCGAACGAGATGTCGACGGCCTGCCCGGTCAGCATCCGCCGCGTCGCCGTGGCGAGCGTACGGCCGGCCGCCTCGGCGCGTCCCGCGTCGCACGCGACGGTCTCGTGGGCGAGGGTGAGCAGCGCGTCGCCGGCGAGCACCGCGGCCGGCATGCCGAAGACCGCCCACACCGTCGGACGGTGGTGCCGCTCGCCGTCGCCGTCGATCAGGTCGTCGTGCACGAGCGAGGAGTTGTGCACCAGCTCCACGGCGACCGCCGGTGGGATCGCCTCGGCGTCCGACCCGCCGGCGGCCCTGGCACCGAGCAGGGCGAGCGCAGGTCGCAGCCCCTTGCCCGCGCCACCGTCGTGCGGGTGGCCGTGCTCGTCCAGCCAGCCGAAGTGGTAGCCGACGACCTCCCGCAGCGGCGACTCCAGTCGCTCCACCGCGGCGCGGATCGCGGGTCGGACGGCCGTGCGCGCCGCGCCGAGCACCGCGGGGACGTGGGTCACGCCTCGCAGCGTACGTGCGCTCCCGTTGGCCGTGACGTACGGGATTGGCCAAGATGGGGACCATGACCCACCCCGCGGTGCTCTGGAGTCCACCCGACGACGTACTCGAGACCTCGCGCATCGGTGACTACCTGCGCTGGCTCGAACGCACCCGCGGCCTTGCCTTCGCCGACTACGCCGCGTTGTGGCGCTGGTCGGTCGACGACCTCGAGGGCTTCTGGTCGTCGCTGTGGGACTACTTCGACGTCCGCTCACACGCGCCGTACACGGCGGTGCTGAGCGGCCGGACGATGCCCGGTGCCAGGTGGTTCGAGGGCGCGACGCTCAACTACGCCGAGCACGCCCTGCGGATGCCAGGCGTCGCCGACGACGACGTGGTGATCGTGGCACGGTCGCAGTCCCGCGGGCCCGTCGAGCTCACGGCGGCGGAGCTGCGTGACCAGGTCGGACGCGCGCGCGCCGGGTTGCGCAGGCTGGGCGTCGGTCGGGGTGACCGGGTGGCCGCGTACCTGCCGAACGTCCCCGAGGCGACCGTCCTGCTGCTCGCGACGGCGAGCCTGGGCGCGGTGTTCTCCTCGTGCGCGCCGGAGTTCGGCAGCCGCAGCGTCGTCGACCGGTGGCGGCAGATCGAGCCGAAGGTGCTGGTGACCGTCGACGGCTACCGCTACGGCGCGAAGGACGTCGACAAGTCCGCGGAGATCGCGGCGATCCGTGCCGAGCTGCCCGGCCTCGCGCACACCGTCCTCGTGCCCTACCTCGATCCCGGCGCGCACCTGCCGGACACCGTGGGCTGGGCTGAACTGCTCGCCGAGCCGGCGGAGCCGGTCACCGACCCGGTGCCGTTCGACCACCCGCTCTACGTGCTCTACTCCTCCGGCACCACCGGCCTGCCGAAGCCGATCGTGCA
Organism: Streptosporangiales bacterium; assembly: GCA_009379955.1. Lineage (NCBI taxonomy): Bacteria > Bacillati > Actinomycetota > Actinomycetes > Streptosporangiales > Streptosporangiales bacterium. Next base: position 35,560 of record WHST01000010.1, read on the forward strand.
CGGGCACGGCGGCATCCTGCTCGAGCACCTGAAGATCCTCGCCCTGCACTCCGACCTCGGGCCGGGCTCGCGGTTCTTCTGGTTCTCCACCACCGGCTGGATGATGTGGAACTACCTCGTGTCCGGTCTCCTCGTGGGCTCCACGATCGTGCTCTTCGACGGCAACCCGGGGCACCCTGACCTCGGCGAGCTGTGGCGGATCGCCGGCGAGACGGGGATGACGTACTTCGGTACGAGCGCGCCCTTCCTGATGGCGTGCCGCAAGGAGGGGATCGAGCCGCGTGAGGTCGCCGACATCTCACGTCTGCGCGGCATGGGATCCACCGGAGCGCCGCTCACCGCCGAGGGCTTCCACTGGGTGTACGAGCACGTCGCCGACCAGGACGACACGCCCGGTCTGCAGTTGGCGTCGGTGTCGGGCGGCACGGACGTGTGCACCGCGATCGTCGGCGCCGTGCCGCTGCTGCCGGTCCGGGCAGGGGAGATCCCCTGCCGGTGCCTGGGCGCGCGCGTCGAGGCGTACGACGAGGAGGGCGCGCCGACGATCGGGCGCCAGGGGGAGCTGGTGATCACCGCGCCGATGCCGTCGATGCCGGTCGGCTTCTGGGGTGACACCGACGGGTCCCGCTACCGCGACGCGTACTTCGACACCTACGACGGCGTGTGGCGGCACGGTGACTGGATCACGATCGGCGCCGACGGCCACTGCCTGATCACCGGGCGGTCCGACGCCACGCTCAACCGGGGTGGCGTGCGGCTCGGCACGGCGGAGTTCTACACCGTTGTCGAGGGGATGGACGAGGTCGTCGACAGCCTCGTCGTGCACCTGGAGCGCGGCGACGACCCCGCGGGACGGCTGCTGCTGTTCGTCGTGCTCGCCGACGGCGTGAGCCTCGACGACGGGCTGCGCAGGCGCATCGCCACCGAGCTGCGCACGGCCCTGTCGCCCCGGCACGTCCCGGACGACGTGCACCAGGTCGCCGCCGTCCCCCGCACGCTGTCCGGCAAGAAGCTCGAGGTGCCCGTGAAGCGGATCCTCACCGGCACACCGGTCGAGGAGGCCGCGGCGAAGGGTGCCCTGGTCAACCCCGAGTCGCTCGTGGAATACGAGAGGTTGGGAGTCCGCTGCTGACCCCGCCCGCCGCCCGTGTGACCATTGTCGCCGGGTGGGCGCGTAACCACTTGTTGCCCTAACATGCCCAACGCGTAACCGCCCCGTTCATAGGAGCTAAAGACGTGCGTATACGGCTTACGCCGCGAGACCAGACGTTCTACGAGCTGTTCACCGAGTCGGCCAAGAACATCCTCGTCGGCTCCAGGCTCCTCGTGGACCTGTTCAACGACGGCGCGGACCGTGCGGCCATCGCCGAGAAGATGCGGGCCTGCGAGCACGCGGGTGACGACTGCGTCCACCGGATCATGAAGCGGATGAACCAGACGTTCGTCACGCCGTTCGACCGGCAGGACATCCACCGGCTCGCCGGCGAGATGGACGACGTCCTCGACTTCATGGAGGCCGCGGCCGACCTCATCGTCCTGTACCAGCTCGAGGAGCTGCCGAAGGAGATGATCGCGCAGGTCGAGGTGCTCGAACGGGCCGCCGAGCTCACCGCCGAGGCGATGCCGCGGCTGAAGGCGATGCGCGACCTCGAGGAGTACTGGATCGAGGTCAACCGGCTGGAGAACCAGGGCGACCAGATCTACCGGCGGCTGCTCGCCAAGCTCTTCGGCGGCGACTACGACGCGCTCACCGTGCTCAAGCTGAAGGAGGTCGTCGACCAGCTCGAGCAGGCGATGGACGCGTTCGAGCACGTCGCCAACACCGTCGAGACCATCGCGGTCAAGGAGTCGTGAGCGTGCGACCTGCGGCGAAGGGCGGGCGCGCGTAATGGAGTTCGCCGGCCTCGTCGTCGTCCTCGCTGTCGCGTTGCTCTTCAACTACACGAACGGGTTCCACGACGCCGCCAACGCGATCGCGACGTCGGTCTCCACCCGGGCCCTGACGCCACGGGTGGCTCTCGCGATGGCCGCCGTCATGAACCTCATCGGGGCGTTCCTCGGCACCAAGGTCGCCGAGACGGTCGGCAGGGGCATCATCGAGACGCCCAAGGGCCCGCACGGGCTCGTCATCGTGTTCGCGGCACTCGTCGGGGCGATCGCCTGGAACCTCGTCACCTGGTACTTCGGGCTGCCGTCCTCGTCCTCCCACGCTCTCATCGGCGGCATGATCGGCGCGGCGCTGGCGGCCAGCAGCCCCGTCCTCTGGCACGGCGTGGTCGAGAAGGTCCTCATCCCGATGATCGCGTCGCCGATCGTCGGCGGCCTGCTCGGCTACCTCGTCATGCTCGGGATCCTCTGGGGGTTCAGGAGGTATCCGCCGGGCAAGCTCAACCGAGGGTTCCGGGTGGCCCAGTCCGTCTCGGCCGCCGCCATGGCGCTCGGCCACGGCCTGCAGGACGCGCAGAAGACGATGGGCATCATGGTCCTCGCCCTGGTGACCACCGGCTACCACACCGGCTTCAAGGTCCCCGTCTGGGTGACGGTCTCCAGCGCGCTGGTGATCTCGCTCGGCACGTACTCCGGCGGCTGGCGGATCATGCGCACGCTGGGCCGCCGGGTGATCGAGCTCGACCCGCCGCACGGCTTCGCCGCCGAGGCGACGGCGTCCTCGGTGCTCTACACGACGGCCTTCGTGTTCGCGGCACCGATCTCGACCACCCACACGATCACCTCGGCGATCATGGGCGTCGGCGCGACCAAGCGGCTGTCCGCCGTCAGGTGGGGCGTCGCGGGCAACATCGTCACCGCCTGGGTGCTGACGATCCCTGCCTCGGCGATCGTGGCGGCGATCGTCTACTGGATCGCCCACCTCATCACCCGTGCCTGACCGCTGCGCGTCTCACGCGCGGCGGGCGTACATCGTGTCGGTGCCGCCGTGGACGAAGCCGAGTTTTCGGTACAGGCCGACGGCGGCGGTGTTGTCCGACTCCACGTAGAGGGTCACGGTGTCGAGCCCGCGGTCGCGGAGGTGGGCGAGCCCCGTCAGCAGGAGGACCTTGCCGAGCCCGGTGCCCTGCTCGCCGGGGTCGACGCCGATGACATAGACCTCGCCGACGCCGTCCTCGACCTTGGTCCAGTGGAACCCGACCAGCCGGTCGTCGCGTTCGGCGAGGAAGAAGCCCTCGGGGTCGAACCAGTCCGCGCGCTCGCGCGCCTCCAGGTCGGCGAGCTGCACGCGACCCTGCTCGGGGTGGGAGGCGAACGCCCTCGCGTTGACCTCGAGCCACGCCCGCTCGTCCGCGCCCGGACGGAACAGCCGGACGGTCAGACCGTCCGGCGCCACCGGCTCGGGGAGGTCGGGGACGTCCGCGAGCGCCAGACGCATCTGCCACAACGACCGCACCGGCGCGAAGCCGAGCCGCTCGGCGAACGCGGCGGCCGCGGGCAGTCCGCCGTGGGCCCACACCCGCAGCCGCGGATCCGTCCGCTCCGCCGCCGCCACGAGCGCACGCCCGACGCCGTGTCGCCGCGCGTCCGCGGCGACCACGAGCTCGCCGGCGGCACCGGCGGGATCGTGGGGATCGAGCTGCGCGTACCCGGCGACCTCGTCGCCGCGGTGGCCGAGCAGGTGCGTCACGCCGTCACCGTCGCCGCGCAGGCGCAGCAGGAACTGCTCGCCCAGCGGCGCGACGCCGTCGGCGGCCTGCGCGGACCCGGCGATCTCCTCGACCCGGTCGGCCTGCTCGGCGGTCAGCCGGTCGGCGGTCACCACACGCGTTTCGCTCACCCCGGTACGGTACGCGGCGACTTCTCGCCGCCGGGCGCGTCCTGCGCCGGGACGAAGCGGTAGCCGACGTTGCGCACCGTGCCGATCAGCGACTCGTGCTCGGACCCCAGCTTGGCGCGCAGTCGCCGCACGTGGACGTCGACGGTGCGGGTGCCGCCGAAGTAGTCGTAGCCCCACACCTCCTGCAGCAGCTGCGCGCGGGTGAACACCCTGCCCGGGTGCTGCGCGAGGTACTTCAGCAGCTCGAACTCCTTGAACGTCAGGTCGAGCGCCTGACCGCGCAGCTTGGCCGTGTAGGTCGACTCCTCGATGGTGAGGTCGCCGTCGCGGACGATCCCCGGGGAGTCCTCGCCGTCGCCCTCCGTACGCCCGACGGCCAGCCGGATCCGTGCCTCGACCTCGGCCGGTCCCGCCGTGTCGAGGACGACGTCGTCGGCGCCCCAGTCCGCGTGCACCGCGGCGAGCGCACCCTCGGTCACCACGAGCAGCAGCGGGCACCGCAGGCCGGTGGCGCGGATCACCCGGGACAGCCCGCGCGCCCGGACGAGGTCGCGCCGCGCATCGAGCAGCACCACGTCGGCGGTCGGGGCGTCGATCAGAGCGGCTGCCTCGGCCGACACGACGCGCACCGTGTGGGGGAGCAGCGCGAGGGCGGGAAGCACCTCGGCAGAGGGGCCTGAGGCGTTGGTCAGCATCATGACCATACCCATGGGTCCTCCTCGTAGTGACCAGTCGACTCGAAGGTAGCGGGTGCTCGCGGGCCACGTGACCTGCGAGCGGCTGCCTTCGAGTCGGGCTGGTCACCATCTGCACGGTTGATAGGCGAGGATAGCGAGGTGAGCACCGCAACCATCAGGTACTGGGCGGCGGCCAGGGATGCCGCGGGCACCGCGGAGGAGAGCTACGAGGCCGCGACGCTGGCCGAGATGCTCGACCACGCGCGCGACCGGCACGGCTTCGACGAGCGCTTCGTCGCGGTGCTCTCGTACTGCTCGTTCCTCGTCGACGGCACCCCCGTCGGCGCCCGTTCGACCGGCTCCGTCGAGCTGCGCGACGGCATGACCGTCGAGGCGCTCCCGCCGTTCGCGGGCGGCTGCTGATGCGCGCGCTCGTCGGGATGCTCGTCGCCCTCGTCGTCCTCCTGGCGCTCGCCGTCGGCGCCGACCGGGTGGTCGACTACAACGTCGAGAAGCGCGCCGCCGAGTCGCTGGCCGGGCAGCTCGGCACCACCCCAGACGTCGACGTCGCCGGCTTCCCGTTCCTCACCCAGTGGGGGTCGGGACGGTACGAGCGGGTCACCGTCACCGCTGACCGCGCGACCCTCGGCGACACCCGCGTCGAGGACGTCGAGATGGTGCTGTCCGACCTCCGCGCGCCGGCGTACGTGAGCAACGAGCGCGACGTCGCCGCCGCCACCGCCGGCTCGCTGCGCATGACCGGCACGCTGCCGTACGGCTCCCTGGCGTTGCCCGCCGGGATCAAGGCGAAGCGCAACGGCACGTCGAGGCGCACCGTGCACCTGTCGGGCGAGGTCGAGGTGCTCGGCCAGCGGCCGAAGTTCGAGGCGGTCGTCCGGGTGAGCCTGCGCGACGGCCAGGTGCGGCTCGAACCTCGCTCCGTCGACTTCCTCGGCGGCATCCCGAGCGCCGCCATCACCGCCCTCGTCCGCGACAACCTCACGCTCACCCTGTCGCCCGACGTGCCCGAGGGCACGGCGATCACCGGCCTCGCCGTGGCCGACGACGGTCTCGACCTCACCGTGACGGGCACGAACGTCACCATGCCCCGCTGACGTCACCGAATGGCGGCTCGTCCACCATGCGGACGGACCGCCGACGGAGGGCGGGCACGACGGGTACAGTGGCTCCATGTTCGCGATCGCGCTCACCAAGCGCCGCGCGGTCGATTACGTCCGCGTGAACAGCTCGCTCTGTCGCGTTTCGGCACGCGCCTCCCGCTGACCGTTCGACGGTCGTCACATCCGCGGGCACCGCGCACGCAGGCACCTCCTCCGCGCCATCTCTCCGGCATACGCGGGCGTGCCACACCGTTTGCACGATGACGACTTCCATCTACAGGAGGACAGGAATGAGCCGTTCAGAGGTACTCGTCGACGCCGACTGGGTCGCGGAGCATGGTAACGACCAGGGCGTCGTCCTCGTCGAGGTCGACGAGGACACCACCGCGTACGACAAGGGGCACATCGCGGGTGCCGTGAAGGTCGACTGGAAGCAGGACCTGCAGGACCCGGTCCGTCGCGACTTCATCGACAAGGCGGCGCTCGAGGAGCTGCTGTCGAGCCGTGGCGTCGCCAACGGCGACACCATCGTGCTGTACGGCGGCAACAACAACTGGTTCGCGGCCTACGCGTACTGGTTCTTCAAGCTCTACGGCCACGAGAAGCTGCGCCTGCTCGACGGCGGCCGCAAGAAGTGGGAGCTCGAGTCGCGCGAGCTCGTCGAGGACATCGCCGACCGCTCGCGCACCCAGTACCAGGCCAAGGACGCCGACTCCTCGATCCGCGCGCTGCGCGACGAGGTGCTCGCCGCCATCGGTCAGCGCGACCTCGTCGACGTGCGGTCTCCCGACGAGTTCGTCGGCCGGCTGCTCGCGCCCGCCCACCTGCCGCAGGAGCAGGCCCAGCGCGCCGGGCACATCCCGACGGCGCACAACATCCCGTGGGCCAAGGCGGCGAACGAGGACGGCACGTTCAAGTCCGACGACGAGTTGCGTGCGCTGTACGCCGAGGCGGGCCTCGACGACGGCCGCGACACGATCGCGTACTGCCGCATCGGCGAGCGTTCCGCACACACCTGGTTCGCCCTGCACGAGCTGCTCGACCGGCCCAACATCAAGAACTACGACGGCTCGTGGACCGAGTGGGGCTCGCTCGTGGGCGTGCCGGTCGAGACGGGGGAGGGCAAGTGAGCTGCGCGGCACCCGAGGGCGGCGTCCAGATCGACGAGGCCGGGCTGGCGACGCAGGCCGTGGTGGCGGGCACCGTCTCGAAGGACGACGCGCCCGCCTACCCGGCGTACGCCAGGCTGCTGAACTCCTCGGGTGACTTCGTCGCCGAGGTGCCGACCGGACCCGACGGTGGGTTCCGCTTCTACGCGGCGCCCGGCGAGTGGACGGTCCGCGTCCTCGTGCCCGGCCGCGAGGCGGCACAGCAGACGGTGACGACCGACCTCGGCACCGTCGCGCAGGTCACGCTTGCGGTCTGACCCGGGGCAAATGGGGCACGGAGCGTGATGACCAGCGCGATCCGTCGTGGCATGGCGCCGACCTTGACGGTCGATAGCCACGCGCCTACGGAACGTGCGAGGATAAGCGTCGTCACTCTGCAGAGATGACCCCCGACCCACACGTGGTCGGACAAGGGGCGTACGGCTGATCCCCCCTGGCCGTGCGCCCCTTGCTTGTCTCCGGGGTGTCGGGATCGCGCCGGCGGCTACCGGGGGCGCGGCGTCCAGCCGAGCAGCCGCTTCGCGCGGTCGAGGTTCATCACCCGGCCGGCCGAGTCGCCGCTGATCGCGAACGCGTCGAACCCGTGCCCCCGGTAGCGGACGGCCGCCTCGACCGCGGAGGCCACGTCGCTCGCGGCCGTGCTGACCAGCTGCTCGACGATCGTGCCGCGCCGCGGCCACTCGTGGTCAGGGGTGGGCAGCGACAGCCGCAGGCACACGGTGTCCATGCCCCACTCGTCGGACGCCGCACGGCAGACCTCCTCGCCGAGCCGCTTGGCGAGACCGTAGAAGTCACGCGCGTCGGGCTGTGCGCTCTCGTCGGGGAACCGCGCGAGCTGGTCGCCGGTGGCCGGTCGGTCGGTGCCGGCGACGGTGCGGCGGTGGACCGACATGCTGCTCGCGTACACGGCGTGGCTCACACCCGCGCCGTGCGCCGCCGTGAGCGCGAGGTGGAGGCCGGTCACGCCGGCGTCGAAGTGCTGGCGGATGGTGTGCGGCGTGCCCCATCCATCCTGCGCGCCGGTGGCCAGGTACACGAGAGAGTCGGCCCCGAACGCGAGCCCGGTGACGAGGTCGAAGTCGCGCACGTCGCCCTCGTGGTAGGCCACGCCGGAGACCGGCAGCGACGGTGGACGCAGGTCGAGCACGGTCACGTCGTGGTCCTGCGCGAGATGCGGCAGCACGAGGGAGCCGAGCCAGCCGCAGCCACCGACGACGAGAAGGGAGTACGCGCGCACGGGGTCGATTGTCTCGTCCCGAGGTCCGGTACGCCAGCGTCCGTATCCCGAGACACGGGAGGCCGTGTGTCAACGGCGGCGGGGGCGGCGCTCGACCAGCCACCATTCGGCGACCAGCAGGGGGAGCGTCCAGCCGAGCCAGGTGGTGAGGCCCGCCAGGGTCTGTGCGGTGGCGGGGTCGGCGAACTGGTCCGGAGTCATGCCGAAGGCGATGGCGAGGACGACGCCCCAGACGCGGTTGGTCACGATCGAGAAGGTCAGTGCGAAGCTGCGAATCATCCACCGCTTGTGGTCGGCGAACCGGCGCTGTCGCGCCATCCGGAAGCCGGTGACCGTGCATGTCAGCCACAGCGTCGCCAGCACGACGTTGCTGGCGGCTGCGACAGGCCCGAACGGTGCCGCGACCGCGATGACCAGAGCGCAGACTCCCGCCGGCAGAGCACCGCCGAAGACGTAGACCCGCCCGATCCGTCGGTGTGCGACGGGGAAACGCTGGCGGAACCACGGCCATACCTGCAGGCAACACGTCACCATCGCGACCGAGGCGAACATGACATGACCGACCAGCGCCGGATAGTACAGCGGGAACGACTCCGGTGGCCGGATCCTGGACAGCTCGGGGTCCAGCGCCGCATACGGCGGTACGGAGAAGGCGAGGAACACCAGGGCGACGAGCGCCAGCGGCACCACCCAGGGACGCTGCCACCATCTCCGTCGCCGGGTGGCCGGCCGGTGGCCGGTGGGCGGCGTGTCGGTCGTCGTCGCCATGCGGCACCCGTTTCATGGAGGCGGTCGTACACCGTACGTTCTGCTAGTGCAGCGTACTACGAACACATGCAACCGTGTCATTACCGGGCTATGCGGGATCCAGTGCACTAGTGCACCGGATCTGGAGTACAGTGGCTAACCTAGTGCACTGACCTGGAGGTGTGAGGTGGCGGTCGGCAGGGACTCGCCGTACCAGCGGATCGTCCGGCAGATCCGGCGGCGGATCGAGGCCGGCGAGCTGCGCCCTGGGGACACCGTGCCGTCGACCCGTCAGATAGTCGCCGAGTCCGGCGTCGCCATGGCGACGGCCACCAAGGTCCTGACGACGTTGCGGCACGAGGGGCTGGTGGAGGCGGTGCCAGGCGTCGGCACCGTGGTACGCACACCGGCACGGCGCGTGCGCGACCAGACGCCGGCCCGCGGCCTGACCGTCGGCGAGATCGTCGGCAGTGCCGTCGACATCGCCGACGCGGAGGGGCTGGCGGCGGTGTCGATGCGTCGCGTGGCGGCGGCACTGGACGTCGGCGTGATGTCCCTCTACCACCACGTGCCGAGCCGGGCCGAGCTCGTCCGGCTGATGGCCGACACCGTGTTCGGCGAGGAGCCCGTTCCGGATTCGGATCCCGACGGCTGGCGCGCCGGGCTGGAGACGATCGCGCGGATGCACTGGCGGGTGTACGGCCGGCATCCCTGGGTGGCGGTACCGGCGATGACGTCCGTCGCCCACCCGCCGTTCCTGCCCCGGGCGATCGCCCAGGTCGACTGGCAGCTACGGGCGCTCGACGGTCTCGGGTTGACCCACCTCGACATGATCCACGCGGTCTCGTCGCTGAACGGCTTCGTCGGCGGGATGGCGCTCAGCCACGCGATGGAGGGTGAGGCCGAGCAGGAGTCCGGTGTCAGTGCCGAGCAGCGCTGGGCGGCGGTCAGCACAGGGTTCGACGACCTGGTCGGCGCCGGTCACTTTCCCACGTTCGGTGCGCTCACCATCGACGAGGCCGCTGCCACCGACATCGACGTCATCTTCGAGTTCGGTCTCCAGCGTCATCTCGACGGCCTCGCCGCATACGTCGCCGCACGCATGCATCACGACCAGGTCCCTGATCCTTCTCGCCGCTGCGACTAGGGTTCGGCGATGGCGTCGGCCTCGCGGGCGGCGCGCGCGACGTGCCACCAGGTCGGCTGGAGGCCGAGGAGGAACGCGACCGCGGCGAGCACGGCGAGGGCCACGAGCCCGACCCACCAGGCGATGAGCAGGGCGAAGCCCGTGGCGATGACGACCGCGAACGACGCCATCAGCCACCAGGGCAACGGCGGCCGCCAGGCTCGCTGGACGGCGAGTCGCGCGAGCTCGTGCTTCTCCCTGATGTCCTGGGCGAGCTGGCTCTGGTCATCCGGGTCGAGCAGCGAGAGCGCCCGACCGGTCAAGCGGTCGACGAGGCGCGCCTGATCGGCGGTGGTGAGGCAGACGAGGCCGTCCTTGAGCGAGGTCATCTCGTGCACGCAGGTGTCGTGCAGCGCCTGGGCGAGCGCCGCCCGGTGGTAGGGGACGCGCGGCGCCTCGGCGACGACCTGCTCCAGCACCGCGATCGCCTCGCCTGGCCGGCCGAGGTGGACGAGCGCGTCGCCGACCGCCGCCCGGTACTCGGGGACGTGCGGCGCGAGCCGCGCGGCGGACTCGAAGGCGCCGATGGCCTGCGTGTGGTTCTCCGCCTGGACGTACGCCTGGCCGAGCTCGAAGTGCAGGGCCGGGTCGTGTGGGTGGCGCAGGATCGCGTAGTGGAAGGCGTCGATCGCCCGCGCCGTGTCGCCCGCCCGCAGCGCCGTTCGCGCCGGCTCCGCGGCCGCGTCGACCTCGGCGCTCGTCGTGCTCGGAGTGCCGTTCGACCGCTGGGGCTCGAGCGTGAGCAGCTCGGACTGGACGCGCACGGGCGCGGGGTCGCTGCGGGCGTCGGCCGGGGCGGCGGGCGCCTCCGCATGCACCGCCGCGGCGGCGGCGCCGTTGGCCGAGCCGTTCTGGCGTCCGTGCCACTCCTCGTCGTAGTCGGCGCGTTGCTCGGGGTCGAGGAGCACCACCTCGGCCAGATCGATGGCCCGCACGCGCTCGCCGACGGCGTCGCGCTCGGCCTCGCCCGGGTCGTCGCGGCGCGGCTCCCAGACCCGGCGTTGCGCGACGATCGCCTCGCGCACGGTGTCGAGAGGGGCGTCGCTCGGGACGCTCAGCAGTGCGTAGAAGTCGACGAACCGGCCGGCCACGAGATCGAGCGCCCCCTCCCAGGAGAGCCTCCGCGTGTGGAGGCAGGGTACCCCGGTGGTATCCCCTACAGTCATGGTCATGGAACTGCTGTACGCAAGCCTCCTCATCGCCGTCGCGCTCGGCATTGCGTGGGCGGCGGGCTACGTGGCGTACACGCTCTACCGGCGGCCATGAGCGCCCCACCAACCAACGAACTGCACCCGGCCTGCGTGCCGCTGAGCTTCCTGCTCGGTACCTGGCGAGGCGCCGGCGTCGGCGGGTACCCGACCCTCGAGAGCGACTTCAACTTCGTCCAGCAGGTCACCTTCAGCCACGTCGGCAAGCCCTTCCTCGCGTACGAGAGCCGCTCGTGGCTCGCCGACGAGTCCGGCGAGCCGGTGCGCCCCGGCGGCTCGGAGGCGGGCTTTTGGCGTCCCATCGGCGAGGGCAGGCTGGAGGTCGTGCTCAGCCACCCGACCGGGGTGGCCGAGATCTGGTACGGCGACTTCACCGGCGCCAGGATCGAGCTGGCCACCGACGCCGTCGTCCGCACCTCCACCGCCAAGGAGGTCACCGCCGGGCACCGACTGTACGGGCTGGTGGAGGGCGACCTCGCGTACGCGTACGACATGGCCGCCGTCGGGCAGCCGCTCCAGGCCCATCTGTCGGCGCGGCTGGTCAAGGCCGGCTGACCCCGTTCACCGGCGCGTTACCTGCGGGGTGTCGCGGGTTCGCCGGATCGAGTCATTATTGATGCATGGCCATCGACCCAGCGGAGACCCTGACGTTCGGTGCTCCGTCGTACGTCGAGAAGCTCGTGGAGGACGTCGAGGACGAGCTCAACCCGCCGCCCCGGTCCACGGTGTCGACAGCCGGGCTGCCGCAGGACAGGTTCCTCGACCGTGAGCTGAGCTGGCTGGAGTTCAACGCCCGCGTCCTCGACGTCGCCGAGGACCCCGCCACCCCGCTGCTCGAGCGGGCCAGGTTCCTCGCCATCTTCGCGAACAACCTGGACGAGTTCTTCATGGTGCGCGTGGCCAGCCTGCGCCGCAGGATCGCCGGTGGTCTCGTCTCGACCGTGTCCAGCGGGCTCACCCCGCGCGGCGAGCTCAGCGCCGTCCTCACCGGCACCAGGAACCTGATGGACCGCCACGTCCAGGTGTTCCAGGACCAGGTGCTCCCCGCCCTCGTCAAGGAGGGCATCGAGATCGTGCGCTGGGACGACCTCACGGAGTCCGACCGCGCCACGGCGCGGCAGTTCTTCCATGAGCGGGTCTTTCCGGTCCTCACGCCGCTCGCGGTCGACCCAGCGCACCCCTTTCCCTACATCTCCGGCCTGTCCCTCAACATCGCGGTCGTCGTGCGCGACGACGAGGACCGGGCGCACTTCGCCCGGGTCAAGCTGCCGTCGAACCTGCCGCGGCTGTTCCCCCTGGGTGACGCGCGGTTCGTCCCGCTCGAGCAGATCATCGAGGCGCACCTGCCGCGGCTGTTCAGCGGCCTGGAGGTCGTCGAGGCGTCGACGTTCCGGGTCACGCGCAACCAGGACCTCGAGGTCGAGAGCGCCGACGACGAGAGCCTGCTCAAGGTGCTGGAGCGCGAGCTCCAGCGGCGCCGGTTCGGTCCGCCGGTACGCCTGGAGGTCGAGGCGGGCACCAGCCGGCGGGTGCTCGACCTGCTGCTGGCCGAGCTCGGCGTACGCGAGGACGAGGTCTACCGGCTGCCGCCGCCGCTCGACCTGCGCGCCCTGTTCGCCGTCGCCGACGTCGACCGGCCCGAGCTCGACCGCCCGTCGTTCCTGCCGAAGACCCACCCGCTGCTGCGCGCGCGCGAGGACGGTCGCTCGCCCGACTTCTTCTCGGTGCTCAACGAGACCGACCTGATCGTCCACCACCCGTACCAGTCGTTCGGCACGAGCGTGCAGGCGTTCGTCGAGCAGGCGGCGTCCGACCCTCGGGTGCTCGCGATCAAGCAGACGCTCTACCGCACCAGCGGCGAATCGCCGATCATCGACGCGCTCATCGACGCCGCCGAGTCGGGCAAGCAGGTCCTCGTGTGCGTCGAGATCAAGGCCCGCTTCGACGAGCAGGCCAACATCCGGTGGGCCCGCCAGCTGGAGCGCGCGGGCGCCCACGTCGTTTACGGCATCGTCGGGCTGAAGACGCACGGCAAGGCGTGCCTCGTCGTGCGGCAGGACGCCGACGGCACGCTGCGCAGGTACTCCCACGTCGGCACCGGCAACTACAACCCCAAGACCGCCCGGCTGTACGAGGACCTCGGCCTGTTCACGTCCGACCCGGACGTCGGCGCCGACCTGACCGACCTGTTCAACCACCTGTCCGGCTACACGCGGCACCGTGGCTACCGCACGCTGCTGGTCGCACCGGAGTCGCTCCGCGGCGGACTCGTCGAGATGATCGGCCGCGAGGCGGGTCACGCGCGTGCCGGTCGTGCCGCCGGCATCACCCTCAAATGCAACGCGCTCGTCGACGAGGAGGTCATCGACGCGCTCTACCAGGCGTCGCGCGCGGGCGTCCCGATCGATGTCGTCGTGCGGGGCATGTGCGCCCTGCGTCCCGGCGTGCCCGGCCTGTCCGAGACGGTCCGCGTCCGCAGCGTCCTCGGCCGGTTCCTCGAGCACTCCCGCATCGTGCGGTTCCGCAACGGCGGCGACAACGACTACTGGATCGGCAGCGCCGACATGATGCACAGGAACCTCGACCGCCGGGTCGAGGTGGTGGTCCGCATCGCGCATCCGAAGGTCCGCGAACGGCTCGAGACGCTGCTCGAGCTCGCGACGTCCGACCGCATCGTGGCCTGGGACCTCGACGCCGACGGCGTCTGGACCAGGCGCTCGGGTGACGACCTCATCGACTTCCAGGACGAGCTCGTAGCGAACGGCACGCGGCCGGCGTCGCGCGGATAAGCTGACGCGGTCTCGTTCATTTCTCGGTCGGGAGGACCGACGTGCCACCCGGTCCGCGTCTGGAGACCAACCTGCTCTGCCTGCACCGCGTCCAGCACGGGCACCCGGTCAGTTTCTACACGTACAAGAGGCAGCCGGTGATCGCCGACCGTCCGGCCGAGGGGAAGGACCCCGCGCCGCTCGTGGTCAAGTGCCAGGCGTGCCGCGAACGCGTGCGCTACCGCGTGCTGAGCGTTGGCGCGACCAGGTGGGCACGCCGGATCTGGGCCCTGGCTGCGATCGGCTGTGTGCTCGTCGCGGCGCTGTCGGTCGCGATCTTCGTGAAGGTGGTCGTCGGCTTCGACACCACGACGGAGCCCGGTGTCGAGTACGCCCTGATCCCCGTGGGGTTCGTCGTGGGGCTGTGTTTCAGCTTCCTCTTCCTGCGGATGGCGAAGAACGATCCTGGCGCGCGCGGGCCCGGCGTGCCGGTGACGTTCTCCAAGGCCGGGCACAAGCTCGAGGGCAGCGTCTTCTGAGCCCGCCTAGACTCGCCCCGTGGTCGAGGACTGGGTGGCCCTGCTCCGTACGCGTGGCTACCGGCTGACGCAGCAGCGCAGGCTCGTGCTCGAGGCGCTGCGCGAGCTGAGTCATGCCACGCCGGAGGAGGTCTACCGGCACCTGCGCAGCGAGGCCGGCGGCGTCGACCTCGCGACCGTATACCGCACCCTCGAGCTGCTCGGCGAGCTCGGCCTCGTCGGGCACACGCGCCTCGACAGCAGCGCAGAGACCTACCACGTCGTCGACCACGCCGACCACGTCCACCTCGTCTGTCGCGAGTGCGGCACCGTGAGCGAGGCGCCGGTCGAGGCCGCCGACGGGTTCGCCGACCGGCTGCGTGCCGAGCAGGGGTTCGAGGCGGACCTCGGCCACCTCGTCGTCTTCGGCCGCTGCGCCGCCTGCGCAGGTCGCTGACGGATGGCCTGGTCCGGGCCGGACGGGCGGCGGCTCTACTACGAGGACACCGGTCGCGGTGACACCGTCGTGCTGCTGCACGGCTGGGGTGGCAGCATCATCGAGCTCGATCACCTCAGGCGAGAGCTCGTGTCCGGGTTCCGCGTCGTCGCCGTCGACCTGCCGGGGTCCGGGCGGTCGGAGCCCAAGCCGCGCCACTACGCGCCCGGCTACTACCTGGACGACGCCCGCGCCCTCCTCGGCCTGCTCGACCGACTCGAGGTCGGCGTCGCCCATCTGGTCGGCTTCAGCGACGGCGGCGAGGAGGCGCTCCTCATGGCGGCCCTCGCACCCGGTCGTGCCCTCTCCGCGGTCACCTGGGGCGCGGCCGGTCGGGTCGAGACGTCGCCGGAGATGCTCGACGCGCTCGCCCACGTAGTCGACGCCCCGGCCGGTCCTCTCGAGACACTGGCGGCGTACCTGGTCCAGGCGTACGGCGTGGCGGAGGCCAGGATCATGACGGAGAGCTGGGCCGGCGCGCTCGGGGCGATCATCGAGAGCGGCGGAGACGTCAGCCGCTCCCGGGCCGCGCTCATCACCTGCCCCGCACTGCTCATCACCGGCACCCACGATCCGTTCTGCCCGCCGGAGCTGGTCAGGGAGATGGCCGACGCCATCCCGCGCGGCGAGTTCCGCGAGGCGACGGGAGGCGGGCACGACGTCCACCGCTCACACCGCGGCTGGTTGGTGTCGACCGTCGCCGACTGGCTCAGCGACCATTAGCCACGCGGCCGACAGGTGGCCGGGAGACCACCTAGTGTGGAGGGCGTGGACAGCCCGCTTCTCTCCCTGCCAGGTGCCGTGCCCGCCGACCCGCCCGACGAGGGGGTGGCGTGGCACTACGGTGACCCGGTCCGTGAGCAACGCGCGCTCGAGGACGGTCGCGGCTTCGTCGACCTGTCCCACCGTGCCGTCGTCCGGGTGAGCGGACCCGACCGGCTCGGCTGGCTGCACCTGCTCACCACCCAGCACCTGGAGCACCTCGCGCCGCACGAGGCGGCAACCGCGCTGCTGCTCTCCGCGCAGGGCCGGGTCGAGCACGCCCTCTCCCTCGTCGACGACGGCGAGGCCGTGACCATGCACGTCGAGCCGGGCACGGCAGCTCCGCTGGTCGAGTTCCTCGACCTGATGCAGTTCCGCTCCGACGTCGAGATCACCGACCTCACCGACGAGCTCGCGGTGGTCTGGGAGCCCCCGAACGACACCATGACGCCGTACCTCGCCCGGGTGTCCGACCGTGGTCGCGAGCTGTTCGTGCCCCGCGGCGAGCTGCCCGCGTACGCGGAGCGGCGCGGCGACCCGGCCGGTGTCTGGGCGTACGACGCGCTGCGGATCGCGGCGCACGAGCCGCGGTTCGGCCGCGAGACCGACCACAAGACGATCCCGCACGAGGTCGGCTGGATCGGCACCGCCGTCCACATGGACAAGGGCTGCTACCGCGGCCAGGAGACCGTCGCCCGGGTGCACAACACGGGCCACCCCCCGAGGCGGCTGGTGTTCCTCCACCTCGACGGCTCGGTCGAGACGCTGCCCGCGCACGGCGACCCGGTCGAGGCCGACGGCCGCGAGGTGGGCTTCGTCGGTAGCGCTGCGCGCCATCACGAGCTGGGCCCGATCGCGCTGGCCCTGGTGAAGCGGTCGACCCCCGTCGACACACCGCTGCTCGCCGGCGGCGTCGCCGCGTCCCAGGAGGTCATCGTGTCCCCGGACGCCGGCCTGCACCTGCGTCCGAAGCAGCTTCTCGGCGACTGAACGTCCCTTCCCGCTCGCGGGCCGTCACGCCGATCCTCGTCGTCTCCCTCTGCGATTCACACGTATGCTCGCGTCAAGCTGCGTTCTTGGAGGAGAGATGACTGAAGCTGAGCAGGCCACGGGGACGGGTCCTGCCAGGCCGACCACGGCCGGCGTCTACGACGTCTACCTGGGCGGCGACCACCACACCCAGCTCGAGCGGGAGACGGCGGAGAAGCTGCGCTCGCTGATGCCCGACGTCGAGTCGATGGCGTGGGCGAACCGCAGCTTCCACCAGCGGGTGGCGCGCTGGCTGGCCGAGCAGGGCGTCCGCCAGTTCGTCGACCTGGGTGCCGGTCTGCCGACCCAGGACAACACCCACCAGGTGGTGCAGCGCGTCTCCTCGGACGCCCGCGTGGTCTATGTCGACATCGACCCGCGCACGGTCACCGCGGGGCAGCAGCTGGTCGCCGACTCACCGCACGTGGCCGTGGTCGAGGCCGACCTGCGTGAGCCGGAGGACGTGTTGGCGCGGCCCGAGCTGCGCGGAGTCATCGACCTGACGCAGCCCACCGCGTTGCTGTGCACGGCGGTGCTCCATTTCATCTCCGACGACGCGGACCCGTGGGGGATGATGAAGACCTACGTCGACGCCCTGGCTTCCGGCAGCTACCTCGCGCTGACCCACATCACCGCCGACAAGCAGGCCGCCGGCCCCGTGCAGGCGATCTCCAGCATCTACCGCGGTGCGGATCAGATGATCTACTTCCGCAACCGCGAGCAGGTGGAGTGGTTCTTCACCGGCCTGGACATGGTGCCCCCGTACGAGGGCGCCGACCCCAAGATCACGTTCATGGGCATCTGGGGCTGCGAGGACCCCGTCGAGGCTGACGACGACATCGGCCGGTGGGCCCACGCCGGGGTCGCGCGCAAGCCGTGAGCCGGGGCCGGGGGCCGGGTGAGGGGAGGCGGGTTCCGTGTCCGATCGGTCCAAGCCGACCGTGCACGATCTGGGCGTCGACGTCGACGCGCTGACCTGGCGGCGTTCCGGTGACAGTGCCACGGACCTCGAGGTCGCGTTCGCCGGTGAGTGGATCCTGGTACGCGCCGGCGGCGGCCAGGTGCTCGTCTTCGACCACGCCGAGTGGGACGCGTTCGTCCGCGGCGCACGCGGCCGCGAGTTCGACGACGCGGCGACACCGGACGGCGGTTGACCGCTCGAAGGCGAAGGTACGCGACTTGCGATTCACAAGTTGGGCAGGCATAGTATGGTGACGTTGCTCTGTCAAGGAGGGGATCCGAGGTGAGCGGCAGCGCCTACGGATCGACGATCGCCAAGCGGAGGCTGTCGCGCCGCCTGACCGAGCTCAGGCTGGCGAACGGATTCACCGCCAACCAGGTCTGCGACAAGCTCGACTGGGGACGCGGCAAGGTCGGCAGGTTCGAGAGCAACACCTGGCGGCGGCCGGAGATGTCCGACGTCCGCGACCTGCTCCGGCTCTACGAGAAATCCGAGGAGCAGCGGCGTGAGCTCGAGGACCTGGCCATCAAGGCCCGCGAACGCGCGTGGTGGCGCGACTACCCCGACGTGTTCGACAACGAGTACGCAGGCTATGAGGCCGACGCGACGCGCATCCGCGTCTACGTGCCGCTGCTCGTGCCGGCACTGCTCGCCACCACGGCCTACATCGAGGCGGGCATGCGGGGCGGTAACCGAGAGCCGGAGTGGCGGCAGCGAGCGCTGGAGACGCGCCTGCGCCGGCAGGAGGTCCTCGAGCGCGACGACGGCACCGCGCCACAGTTCGTCGCGGTGCTCACGGAAGCGGCGCTGAGGTACCACTGGGGCAGCCGCGACGACCGGCGGGCGCAGGTCAAACACCTGATGGAGATGAGCAAGCGGGCCAACATCGAGCTGCGGATCATCCGCTTCGCCGACGGCCCACATCCCGGGATCCTGGGGCCCGTGACCGTCTTCGACTTCGACGGGGACGAACCGAGCGTCGTGTTCGCCGAGACCGACCTGGCGGTGCCCGAGATCAGCGATCGGGCGCAGGCCGAGACCTACATCGAGTCCTTCGAACGTACCCGCGTGGCCGCCGCCACGCCGTCCGGCACGACCGCATATCTGGAGAAGATCGCGACAACACTGGAGTAGATCATGACCGACCTGTCTCAAGCCGTCTGGCGGAAGGCCAGCTACAGCCAGAACGGCGCCAACCAATGTGTGGAGGTCGCAGCGAACCTCCGCGGCGTGACGGCCGTGCGTGACAGCAAGCGGCCCGACGACGGCGCGCTGGTCGTCGACCGCGCCACCTTCGCGCGGTTCCTGCGCGACGTCAAGGATGGCCGCTTCGATTTGTAGCTCGCGGTATCGAACACAGACGAAGATCCCCCGGCGGAGCGCACACTCCCCCGGGGGATCTTCTTTGTCCGCGTCCTGTCTCAAGACACGCGCGGCCAACGTTACAACGCCTCACCCGGCCCGGCCGTCAGCGCGACGGAAGTCTTGTGGACGTCTTCATGGAGACGGCTTGTCACCACAAACTGACGTAGCGTAGAGTGCAGACTCAGCTTCTGTGAATCACAGATCATGAGTCGCCGATGCACAGACCGAGACTCGGAAAGCGGAGATTCACCGGTGCAGAGCGGAGCCCCGTCAGACCACGACCACGGCGCCGAACGTCGTGGCCTCCCGTGGACCAAGGTCGACGACCTCAGTGCGGGTCAGCTCGCCGCGATGCAGACGATGGACGACGCCAGGCGCGAGGGCGTGCTCTCCGACGCGGATGCGCATGTGATCGAGGACCTGATCCGGGCCGGACACGTCCACGGCGCGCGGAAGCGGGTCAGCTCGGCGCGCAGGCGGGCGCAGACCGGGCCGGGAGGATGACGCTCCGGCGTCCATGAGCCCGAGGCCGGGCAGCGGAGGCCCCGATGCCGCTGCCCGGCCTCGATCCAACGCCCTCGCAGGTCACCAGGTGGGACCCTCGGAGCCTGCGAGGACCGTGGGTGTGGCGGCGATGACCCCGAGATCGCCGCCACACCCTCCGCGAAACCCTCCGCGAACGTGTCCCTGCCGCTCAGGCCTCGACGATGAGGGTCACCGGACCGTCGTTGACGAGGCCGACCCGCATGTCCGCGCCGAAGCGGCCGGTCGCGACGGTCGCGCCCAGCCGCCGCAGCTCGGCCACGACGGAGTCGACGAGTGGTTCGGCGACCGCGCCCGGTGCCGCCGCCGACCACGACGGTCGGCGTCCCTTGCGCGTGTCGGCGTAGAGGGTGAACTGGCTGACGACGAGCAGCGGCGCATCGACGTCGGAGCACGACCTCTCCCCGTCGAGGATGCGCAGCCCCCACATCTTGGCGGCGAGCTTGGCCGCCGTCGCCTCGTCGTCGGCATGGGTGATCCCGACGAAGGCGAGCAGCCCGGGTCCGTCGATCGCGCCGACGGTCTCCCCGGCCACCGTGACGCTCGCTTCCCGCACCCGCTGGACGACCGCGCGCATCCGCCGAGCGTATCCGTCGTGAGGTCCGCGGACCTGTCGGACGTGCGTGCGAACATGTGTGCGACGAACGGTCGAGGCGAAGGCAGGGCGTGGTGCGCGACGAGCCGAGCATCCTGCACCTCGACCTCGATGCGTTCTTCGCGGCGGTCGAGCAGCGCGACAAGCCGTCGCTGCGCGGCCGGCCCATCGTGGTGGGTGGGCTCGGTCCCCGCGGAGTGGTGTCGACGGCGAGCTACGAGGCCCGGGCCTACGGCGTGCACTCGGCGATGTCGACGGGCGAGGCCCGCCGCCGCTGCCCGCAGGCGACCTATCTGGTCCCGAGGTTCGAGCCGTACCGCGCCGCGAGCGACATCGTCATGGGCGTGCTCGGCGAGCTCTCGCCCCGCATCGAGCCGCTGTCGCTCGACGAGGCGTTCGTCGACCTCGCCGACTCGGGCCACCGCCCACTCGACCGGGCGGCCGTGGTCGCGCTGGGCGCGGAGCTCAAGCGGCGCATCCGCGAGGCCACCGGGCTCACCGCGTCGGTCGGCGCCGGCACGTCCAAGCTGATCGCGAAGATCGCCTCCGACCTGCGCAAGCCCGACGGCCTCGTCGTCGTCCCGCCCGGCGACGAGCGTGACCTGCTGCGGCCGATGCCGGTGACCACGATCCCCGGCGTCGGCAAGGCGACGGCCGACCGGCTGGCGGGTGCGGGGGTGCGGTCGATCGCCGAGCTCGAGCGGTTGACCGAGCGCGAGCTCACCGGACTTCTCGGCGCGGCGCACGGCGGCGGGCTCCACCGCCTCGCGCGTGCGCAGGACGACCGGCTGGTCCAGACCGAGCGCGAGAGCAAGTCGATCAGCATCGAGGACACCTTCGACAGCGACGTCGCCGATCCGTCCTGGCTGCGCGCGACCAGCGACCGCATGGCCGTCCGGGTCACCGAGCGCCTGCGACGCTCCGGCTTCGCCGCGCGCACGGTCACGGTCAAGGTGCGGCTGTACGACTTCGCCACCCACACCCGCTCGTCCACGCTGCCCGCCGCCACCGACGAGCCCTCCGTGGTGGCCCGGGTCGCGCGCCGGCTGCTCACCGAGGTCGACACGTCCGACGGGGTGCGGCTGCTGGGGGTCGGCGTC
Organism: Streptosporangiales bacterium; assembly: GCA_009379955.1. Lineage (NCBI taxonomy): Bacteria > Bacillati > Actinomycetota > Actinomycetes > Streptosporangiales > Streptosporangiales bacterium. The sequence continues at coordinate 56,829 of WHST01000010.1, forward strand.
GCCGGCCTCGTGACAGGATCCCAGCCGGAGCTCTGGCTCGACGACCTCGCCCTGCCCGACTCCACCGACGGCGACGAGCCGCGCCGGCTGCTCGTCGGGCACGACGTCGAGCACGCCGATCACGGCCGCGGCTGGCTGGTCAGGGTCGACGACGAGCGGGTCGTGGTCAGGTTCGAGACCCGGGAGACGGGTCCCGGCCCGACCCGCACCGTCGTCCGCGACGACCCCCGGCTCCGGATAGTCTGAGACGTGAGCTCAGCGCTTCTGCCCATCCTCGCCGAGGTCGTCAGATCGGGTTTCGTGGAGTCGACGCACACGGGCTCGGCCGTCGCGATCGACTCCGACGGCAAGGTCGTCCTCGCCCTCGGTGACGTCGACCGGCCGTGCTTCCCGCGCTCGTCGAACAAGCCGCTGCAGACGGTCGGTATGGTCCGCGCCGGGCTCGACCTGCCCGACGACCTGCTCGCCCTGGCGAGCGCGTCGCACTCCGGCGAGCCGATGCACGTCGAGGGTGTCCGCCGCCTGCTCGACTCGGCGGGCCTCGACCCGTCGGCGCTGCAGTGCCCGCCGGCGATGCCGATGAACCCGGCCGCCCTCCGGGCGAGCTACGTGGCGGGCGAGGGCCCCGACCTGCTGCGGATGAACTGCTCGGGCAAGCACGCGGCGATGCTCGCGACCTGCGTCGCCGCCGGCTGGCCGACGCAGACCTACCTCGACCCGGCGCACCCGCTGCAGCGGGAGATCAGGGCGACGGTGGAGGAACTCGCCGGCGAACGGGTCGCCCACACCGGCGTCGACGGCTGTGGCGCGCCGCTCTTCGCGATCACCCTGACCGGGCTCGTCCGCGCGTATCGATCGGTCGTCTCGTCAGATCCCGGCACCGGGGCGCGTCGGGTGGCCGATGCGTTCCGCGCGTATCCCGAGCTCACCTCGGGTACCGAGCGTGAGGAGGCTCGACTGATGCGTGGGGTGCGCGGCCTCATGAACAAGGGTGGGGCCGAAGGAGTCGATGCTGCCGGCCTGCAGGGCGGGGCCGCGCTCGCCGTCAAGATCGCTGACGGCAGTCAGCGGGCTCGCACGCCTGTGACGGTGGCCCTGTTGAAGGCGCTCGGTGTGAGCGCTCCGATCCTCGACGAGCTGGCCACGGCGCCGGTTCTCGGTGGGGGCCGCTCGGTCGGGGAAGTTCGGGTTCTCGGGCTCTAAGACCGGGGTGAGGTCGAGCTGAGTGACGCCCTGTGATCACCAGTGGACGTCGCGCACGGTGGAGCTCCTTCTCGAGTGATCAGTCGTGGGGGAAGGGAGTCGTAGGTGGATATCGGTTCAGCGGCGTCAGATGTAACGCTTGGTGTTACCAGGACTCCGGTCAGTGGCGATCTCGACGGATGTCTCGACCTCCGGCGTGGCGCCTGGTACGGACGCTGCGGCTCACCAGTGGACGTCGCGCATGGCGGTGCTCCTCAGAGTTGTGCAGTGATCGGGTCGTGGGGTTGGTCACCAGTGGACGTCGCGCATGGCGGTACCTCGCTACTCGGTCGGACGGTGGGAGTGCTGCGTGCTCACCAGTTGACGTCGCGCATGGCGGTGCTCCTCGCGGGTCGGTGGGTTGTCGGCGTTCGGCGTGCTCACCAGTGGACGTCGCGCATGGCGGTGCTCCTCGTGCTGTCGCGGGGATTCTGTTGGTGTTCGTGAGCTGACGTGGCGCAGGTTTGTCACGCCGTACGGCACCGACCGAAGTCGGGCCGATCGAGGGGGTATCCCCTGATGGACTCGCTCGTTAGCAGGTTGCGGCGACGTGACCCGTCTGCAAGCACGCATGGCGCTACTCCTTCGGGTCGGACACGATCCGGCGGGGGAGCCATGGTGTCCGGACTCGCCGTCACCGCGCGGACCGGGGGTCAAACGAGCGAGCGAGGTGCCGACCTCACAGCAGTGATGCCGATCTACCGTCAGATCGCCGCGGCCACCGCTCCGCGCGACTTACGCTCGCAGTGTCGCTCAATCGAGAAGCGGGTGTCGACACCACGCGTTTTGCATAGACGCGCTGTGCCCAGTGCTCTCCGCGTACGCAGAGAGTAAGCTCAGAGAGACGCATTGGTGTGATCAACCTGCGCATGACCAGCCGAGAGTGATGCGGGAGGTAGTCGTGACCGCCGCTCGGGGGCTCCGCAGCTGGCCGTTCTGGCAGTTGCCGCTTCGCCTGCGCGTCTACATCACGCTCGTCGTCGCCAGTGCGGCGCTCCTCGGGGTGTGGCAGTACTGGCAGGAGCCGCCCACGCTCAGGGACATCGGCCTGCTCGGCATGCTGCTCGCCTGCGGCGTCATCGTGGCGGAGACGAGTCGCGGGTTTCTTCGCGGCGTCGCGACCGAATTTCGGCAGGACTTGAACTCCGCCTGGAAGCTGCCGATTCTGTTCATGCTACCGCCTTTCCTGGCGGTTATCGCGCCGGTGTTCTTCGTCTTGAACTGGCAACGGTCGGTGCGAAGGCGGACGAACCGGCACCGGCAGGTCTTCACGATCGCGACATTGGCCGTGGGCGACGGATTGGCGTCGACGCTCTTTCACGCGTTGATCGACGACGGAAGCTCGATGCTGGCATGGTTCGGTGCCGCGATCGTCGCCGCGGTGCTTGCTCGTGCATGGAACATCGGCCTGGTGGCCATCGTGCTGTGGCTCACCCAGCGCGACCGGATGCGCGAGCTGATCGACCTGGAGATGCTCATGTACTCCGGCGTCGAGATCTGCATCGGCATCATCGTCGGCGTGCTGGCGCGGGAGGCACCGCTGCTGATCGCGCTCGCCGTGCCTCCGGTGATCCTGCTCCACCGAGGCCTGCTGCACGAGCAGTTACGGCACATGTCGCGCACCGACTCCAAGACCGCGGTACTCAACGCCGGCGCCTGGGAGCAGGACGCCGAGATGGAGCTCAGCCGCGCCAAGAAGGCGCGCGAGTCGACGAGCGTGCTGATCTGCGACATCGACCACTTCAAGCTCGTCAACGACGAGCACGGGCATCTCGCAGGTGACGACGCCTTGCGTACCGTCGCCCAGCGGTTGCAGGCTCTGCTGCGCCAAGGGGACATCCTCGGCCGCTTCGGCGGCGAGGAGTTCGTCATCCTGCTGTCCGGCATCGGCGTGGTCAACGCGAAGTCGATCGCGGAACGCCTGCGGCGCAACGTCGCCGCCGATCCGATCGCCCTGGAGTCCGGCACGATCAGGCTCAGCGTGTCGCTGGGGGTGGCGACGCTGGAGAGCTCGGACGGCTCGCTCTCGGAGATGCTGGCAGCCGCCGACGAGGCGCTGTACGCCGCCAAGCGGCGTGGCCGCAACCGCGTGGTGATCGCCCGCAGGCTGCACGCGGCCGACGCGGTGACGGCCGGCGACACCGTCGACGACGAGCCCGTCGCACAGTTCGAGGTGGAGCCGGAGGAGCAGCCGCGGGTCGCCGAGTCCCCGCGGGCGCGTTGACCGGAGGCACGGTGACCCGTCCCACCCGACACCGCTAGCTGACCCGCTTGCAATTGCTAGCACTTCGTGCGAGGCTCGGTGCATGGCCAGCTTGAACGTCGGCTCCCTCGGGAGTTTCATCAGGGAGCAGCGGGAGAAGGCGCACATCTCGGTGCGCGAGCTCGCGAAGACCGCGGGCGTCTCCAACCCGTACCTCAGCCAGATCGAACGCGGGCTGCGTCGGCCGAGCGCCGAGATCCTGCAGCAGATCGCCAAGGGTCTGCGTATCTCGGCCGAGGTCCTGTACGTCCGGGCCGGCATCTTGGAGGACCGCCATGCCGACACCGAGGTGACCGAGGCCGTTGCCGCGGACACCCACCTCACGGAGCGGCAGAAGGAAGTCCTCCTCGAGATCTACGGCTCGTTCCGCAAGGAGAACGATCTCCGCGGCGACGGGTCCGCCGACGCGGCGACGACGCCGCGCTCGACCGGTGCGCCGCCGCGCAAGCGTCCGGCCGCCGCGCAATCCCCGACCACCAGACGCACCACGACGACCTCGTAGGAGGAAACCTCCCCATGCCCACGATCACCGACGTCCGTCACGAGATCACCAAGGCGCTCGACAACGCCCCCGTGTCCAAGCCGCTGTACGCCGTCGCCGGCGTCGGCGACCTCGCCGTCGAGAAGCTCCGTCACGTCGAGCAGCGGTTCCGCGCGCTCGGGCTCGAGCGTCGCTTCGCCGAGTTCGGCGACGAGGCACGTGCCCTGCCGACGAAGGCCCAGCACGTCCGCACCGACGTGCAGACCCGCGTCCGCGACCTGCCGACCACCGTCGTCGACGCCGCGATCACCGCGAGCGACCGCGCCGCCGAGGTCTACGACGGACTCAGCGTCCGCGGCAAGAAGCTCGTCGACGCGTTCGGCGGCCAGGCCGCCGCGACGGTCACGGAGTCCGGTGCCCGCAAGACCACCGCGCCCAAGGCGGCCGCGAGCCGCACGGGCACCAAGACCTCGTCGGCAGCCAAGAACGGCAAGGCGACGAAGAGCACCACCAAGAAGGCCTCACCGAAGAAGTCCTGACGCCGATCACCTCGGGCTCCGCCGCGACCACCGGCGGAGCCCGAGGTGATCATGTGCCGGAACGCGACAGGGGCGCCGGTCGGGTTAGGCTGAGCGAGTGTTCGTGCTGACCGGCTGGTTCTGGCCGCTGGAGCTCTTCCAGCTCGCCCTGACCCTCGTCGTGATCGTGATCGAGATCGTGTCGTTCATCGACGCCGCGATCCGTCCGTCGCGCGCGTACGAGGCGGTGAGCAAGCAGAGCAAGGCGTTCTGGCTGGTCATCCTCGGTGTCGCGACCGCCGCCACGCTGGTGGGCGTCGTCAACGTCTTCGGCATCTTCGGGATCATCGGCCTGATCGCCGCGCTGGTGTACCGCCTCGACGTGCGGCCGGCGATCCGCGAGCTGGGCCGCGGCTACTGACCCGTGCGCGCGCCGCACACCTCGCTGCTGCCGACCGCGACGGGTGAGGTCGAGTACCTCGTCACCCGTACCGGCGCACCGGTCACGGTGTACGCCCACGGCCTGCTCGGCTCGATCGACGAGGCCAGGACGCTCGCATCGGGTGTGGCGGGCACCGCGGCGTTCCTGAGCTTCCGCGGGCACGGACGCACCCGGGCGACCGACGGCCGGTGGGACTACGCGGGTCTCGCGGCGGAGCTGTCGGCCGTCTCCGACCACGTCGCGGCGACGCAGGCGGTCGGCATGTCGCTCGGCTCCGGCGCCCTGCTCCGGCTGCTCTCCGCCGATCCACACCGCTTCACCCGCGTCGTGCTGATGCTGCCCGCCGCTGTCGACGTCGTGCGGACGGATCGCGCGATCTGGCGGTCACTCGCCGGCCGGGTCGTCGCGGGAGACGTCGCGGGCGTCGCGCGGTCGATGTTGTCGGGTCAGCCGCCACAGGTTCGCGACGTCGACGAGGCGCGCGAGCACTACCGGCGCGCGGCACAGGAGCTGGTCGACGGCCCGGCCGAGACGCTGCGTGCCCTGCGCACGCTGCCGTTCGCGACGCCCGTGGACGACCGTGCGTCACTGCGTGCGATCGACGTGCCGGTGCTCGTCGTGAGTCAGCGCGACGACCCGCTCCACCCGCTCGCGGTCGGCGAGGAGCTGGCGGGCCTCCTGCCCGCGGCACGCCTGCACGTCCTCGCCCGCCCCGGCGAGATGTGGCTGGGTCGGCGCGAGCTGCGCGAGGTGCTCACCGGCTTCCTCGCGTCCGGGTAGGTGGTGGCCACCTACCCGGACGCGACCGGATTCAGCCGTTGGCGAGGGCGACCAGGCGGTCGTGGGCGCCGTTGAAGACGTTCTGGTCACCGGGGAAGGTGCCGTGGTCGTTGTACTGCCAGAACGTGTAGAAGCCCCAGCCGTTGGGCAGCGCGCCCGGGCTCGAGGCGTAGCGCGCGATCCACAGCGGGTTGTTGCTCGCGAAACCGCCGTAGTTGCCGGTGCACTGGGTCCACCAGTCGGTCGTCGAGTAGATCGTCGCCCACCGGCCGGTGCGCGCGTGGTACGTGTTGATGAAGTCGGCGATCCAGCTGCGCATCGCCGCCTGGCTCTTGCCGTAGCACGTGGCCCCGTAAGGGTTGTACTCGATGTCGAGCGCGCCCGGCAGGGTCTTGCCGTCGCGTGACCAGGCACCGCCGCGGTCGACGAAGTAGTTCGCCTGGTTCGCGCCGCTGGAGTCGTTCGGCGTCGCGAAGTGGTACGCGCCGCGGATCATCCCGACGTTGTATGAGCCGTTGTACTGCTGGGTGAAGTACGGGTTCTTGTAGTAGTTGCCCTCGGTCGCCTTGACGTACGCGAACCGCGCGCCGGCGTTCCACGCGCCCTGCCAGTTCACGTTGCCCTGGTGTCCGCTGACGTCCATCCCGGCGACCGACGCCTGACGCGATGTGCTCGGCGGGCTGCTCGGGCCCTCGCCGTGGTTGGACCAGCCCATGTACGCGTCACCTCGTTTCGTGACCGCGGGCTTGTCGGCTGTGGCGTCGTCGCCGCCGGACGGTGCGGCGGACACCGTTCCCGTGCCGGCGAGCAGGAGTGCCGTCGCCGCGAGCGGCACGGTGAGCGCGGTGGCGAGGCGGCGTCGGGGTGATCGAGGCAATGGGGACATGAGGGCTCCTCGGAGGGATTCGTGCTGGCACCGACGGCCACCAGGGGGGCACGAACCGAACCGTCCGTGAGGCGACCGTCACCAGGAGTGTGCGCACAAGTTCCCACCAAGACAAGGGTTGTCGGCGAAACTTACCCACAGCAACGGGCGTCCCCCCGATGACCGCGCGGCGATGGGGGACGGACCGTCACCGCCGGGCGAAGCGGTCGAGTGCGAACGGTGCGAGCACCGCGGGCGCGGCGTCGCCGAGTACGTGGGGGACGAGAGCGGCGGCGGTCGCGGGTGCCAGCGTCAGCCCGAGCATGCCGTGACCCGTCGCCGCGAACACGCCGTCGTGCCCGGGGACGCGGCCGATGAGCGGCAGGCTGTCGGACGTCGCCGGCCGCATGCCCGCGTACTCGAGGTACGGCTGCCTCGGCCGCCAGTCCGCGAGGTACTCCCGGGTCCGCGCGAGCAGCTGCGCGACCGCGCCGCGGCTGTACGCTCCCGTGCCGCGGCCGAGGTCGAACCGGCCGGCGATCCGCACCCCGTCCGCGAACGGGGCGAGGGCGAGGCTCGGCTCCACCAGCTTGAGCGCGTGCGCGGGTGCCGTGCCGTCACCCTCGGCCGTCAGGCTGTACCCGCCGGCGGGGAGCAGCGGGACGCGGACGCCGAGATCGCGCAGCAGCCGGCCCGACCAGACCCCGGCGGCGACGATCACCCGGTCCGCGTCGAGATCCCCGCGACTCGTCGCGACGCGGACGCCTCCCCGACCGGACGCGATGCCGCGCGCCGCGATGCCGGTGCGCAGCTCGACGCGCCCCTCGACGTCGCGGGTCAGCGCGTCGAGGAGCTGTTCCGGCCGCACATGTGCCTCGCCCCGGGCGTGCACGCCGCCGGCGAGACCCGCGGCGAGGGCGGGCTCGAGCGCGCGCAGGGCGGCGCCGTCGTGCACCTCGTACGCGTGGTCGTACCCGGCGTCGTGTGCACCTTCGGCGAGGGCGACGGCCTCGTCGAGGCCCTCGGACGTCCGCGCCGCGAGGACGAGACCGGTCTCGTGCATCTCGAACGCGAGTCCTGCCGCCTTCAGCTTCGCGAACAGCGCGACGCTGCGCGACCCGAGGTCGAGCATCGCGCGGAGGCCGTCGCGATGGCGTACGGCGTTGCCGCTGCGCACGAACCCCCAGAGCCAGCGGACGAGCCGTCCCGGCGGTGCCGGGTGGACGCTGAACGGCGCGCGCCCGCCGAGGAACTGGCGCGTCGAGTGGGGCACCACCCCAGGACCGGACAGCGGTGCGGAGAGCACCGGCACGATCCACCCCGCGCTCGCAGGCCCTGCCACACCGGGTCCGGCTCCGGTGTCGAGCACCGTTACCTCCGCGCCGTGCGCGGCGAGATCCCGCGCGCAGCACAGGCCCACGACCCCGCCTCCGACGACCACCACGTGCACGACGGCCTCACTCCCTGCCGTCGTCGGTCGGGTCGCCGCCGCGGACGACCTCGGCGACGTAGAACCGGAAGCCGAGCCAGCCGGCCCACAGGGTCACGACGATGAGCACGATCGGTACGGCGTAGAGCAGGAACGCGTACATCTCAGGACACCTCTCTCGCCCCGACGGCGGGCACAGCGGTCACCGAGCCGGCTCTGCCGCGGGTGACGACCGTGACGACGGTGAAGACGACGAGGTTCGTGACGACGCCCGCCGCGAGGCCGGTGACCCCGTACGGCTCGTCCCACACCCAGGTCCACAGCGCGGTGACCGTGCCACCGCAGGCGATCGCGGACAGGGCCGCGGGAGCCGATCGCGTCCCGAACAGCACGGCCGCCAGCAGCGGGATGATGACCGTCGGCGCCCACAGCGCGTAGCTGTAGAGCAGGGCATCGACGATGCTCGGCACGCTCACCGCGAAGAGCGTCGCGGCCACGCCGACGACGAGGCTCAGCACGCGCTCGAGCCACAGCCGCCGCGTCGCAGAGACGGACGGGTTGACGAACGGCAGGTAGATGTCCTTCACGAACACCACCGCTATCGAGTTCAGGTACGAGCTCGCGGTCGACATCACCACCGCCAGCAGCGCAGCGACGAGCAGGCCGGTGAGACCGATCGGCAGGAGCTTCATCACGATCGTCGGCAGCGCCTGGTCAGGGTCGATGCCGGGGAACCTGGCGAGCGCGACGAGTCCGAGGCTCGCCGTGACGAAGAAGAAGCCGAAGGAGAACACGCCCGCGAGCGCGCCTTGCGGGCGTTGGCGCTGTCCGGCGTCGCGAACGTGCGTTGCGTGTACGGCGGCACCAGCGTCTCGCCGAGCAGGAACGCGAGGAAGATGCTGAGGAACGCCGGCAGGCTGTAGTCGCCGAGCACCGTCAGGTGCCCGGCCGGTGCCGCCTCGGCGAGCGCGGCCGGGCCACCCACCTGGACGAGCCCGATCACGAGTGCGAGAGGGAGCAGCACCCCGAGAAAGACGAACTGCAGCATGTCGGTCTGGATCACGGCCCACGCCCCGCCGAAGGTGGAGTAGAGCACCACGATGCCCATGCCGACGACGATGGAGGCGGTCGTGGGCAGGCCGATCGTGGCGTTCACGACCGTGCCGACGGCGAGCGCCTGTGCGCCGAGGATGCCTGCGCACAGCGCGAGCGACAGCACTCCCGTCAGCAGGCGGGCCGGCCGGCCGTAGTGCTGCTCCATCACGTCGCCGACGGTGTGTGCGCCGCGGTAGCGCTTGAGGCGCGGCGCCACGAACACCCCGACGAGGAACGTCTGGATGCCGAACGCGAAGAACGCGAACATGTAGACGTAGCCGTCGGAGAAGACGGTGCTCGCGTTGCCCAGCGACGCTCCGCCGCCGAGGAAGGCGGCCGCGAGGCTGCCGAACAGCACCGGCCAGACGATCCGGTTGCCGGCTACCGCGAAGTCGTCGGCGTTGCGCACACGGCGCATCGTCTGGACACCGATCACGATCAGGGCCACGAAGTAGAGGGCGAGCAGCAACCAGTCGAGGACCGCCATGGCAGATCTCCTCTCGGGAGTTGCTGCCTCACCGTAGAGTCCCGCGCATCCCCGGTCACTGGACGTTCTGCGAGAGAACTGGGAGGGATTCGCCCTTCCAGTTGTACGCTTCGTCCAATCATCGGAGGTGCTGTCATGCTCTCGTCGGCGCTGGCCCAGGAGATCGCGAGCGACACCACCGCGGTCATCGGCTTCAACGTGCTGATCACCGACGACGAGGGCCTCGTGATCGGCAGCGGCGACCAGCGCCGGGTGGGCACGTTCCACGAGGCGTCGGTCGACGTCATGCGCACGCACGAGCCCGTGTGGCACACCTCCGCGCAGGCCCATGAGCTGCGCGGCGTGCGGCAGGGCGTCACGCTGCCGCTGGTGATCGACGGCGTTGCCGTGGGCACGGTCGGCATCACCGGTGCGCCGCAACGCGTCCGCCGGTTCGGTCTCGTGGTGAGGCGACAGACCGAGATCCTACTGCAGGAGTCGGCGACGCTGCGGTCCCGGCTACTGCGCGAGCACGCGGTCGAGCAGCTGGTACGCGACATCGCCGCGTTCGACGCCGAGCTCGTGGAGCCCGAGCTCCTCGTGTTCCGCGCCGGAGAACTCGGCTACGACCTGCGGCTGTCGCGCAGCTGCGTGGTCGTCGAGGTGACCGCGGGGACGCGTCACGGGTCGACCGACGTCGAGGCGTTGCGGTCCGAGCTGCTGCGTACGGTGCGCGAGACGTTCGGCGACCCGCAGGACGTCACGGCCACCCTCGCACCCGGCAGGTTCGCGGTCCTGCACCGTGCGGCGGCCGACGAGGGCGCGCTTTCCGGGAGCTGCGAGCGCCTCGCCGACGTGGTGGGCCGCCGGCACCGGCTGCGCCTCCGGATCGGCGTCGGGGCGCCGGCGGAGACGGTGCAGGAGCTGCACGACTCGTACCAGGATGCGTCCGACGCCCTGCGCCTCGGCCGGCGCGTCGAGCCCGACGGCCGGGTGCACGCGATCGCCGACCTCAGGCTCCACCAGGTGCTCGGCGCCGTCGGGCATCGCACCCGCACGCGGTTCGCCGGTCTCGTCGCGGGTTCGCTCACGTCCCAGCCGGACTGGCCGGTGCTGCGCGAGACCGTCGTGGCCTGGTGCGAGAGTGGCCTTAATCTCGTCCGGGCGGCCGCCGATCTCCATGTCCACCGCAATACGCTCGTGTATCGATTGGACAAGATCGAGAGGCTCACGGGGACGGCCCTACGGGGACGGCGGGCGAGTCTCACGCTCTACTTGGCCTGTCTCGCCGCCGACCTCGGCGGGCCGGGTGACAGCCGACGATGAAGGGGGCGTCAATGGACCTGACCCTCGTACGGGGCGACATCACGCAGGAGCGGGTCGACGCGATCGTCAACGCGGCCAACTCCTCGCTGCTGGGCGGAGGTGGCGTCGACGGTGCCATCCACAGCAAGGGCGGGTCACTGATCCTGCGGGAGTGCCAGGACCTCCGGCGCAGCACGTATCCCGACGGTCTGCCGGTCGGCGAGGCCGTCGCGACGTCGGCGGGCGACCTGCCGGCGCAATGGGTGATCCACACGGTCGGGCCCGTGTACGCCGAGGGTGAGGACCGGTCGGAGCTGCTCGCGTCGTGCTACCGCGAGTCGCTGCGGCTGGCCGACGAGATCGCCGTGCGCAGCATCGCGTTCCCCGCCATCTCGTGCGGCCTGTACCGGTACCCGTTGGACGAGGCTGCGCGGATCGCGGTCGACACGGTGCGCGCGACCGGGTCCAAGGTCGACGAGGTGCGCTTCGTGCTGTTCGACCAGCCGGCGTACGACGCGTTCGCCGCCGCGGCGGCGTAGCGACCGGGTCAGCGGGCTCCGGCGCGGCGTACGGGCGGGCCGATTCGCTCGTCCGCGATGTCGGCGACGGCGCTGGCGAACGCGGCGAGGTCGAGGTTGCCGAGATGGCTCATGATGTGCTCGCGGACGCCGGCGAGGTGGGTCCGGTACGCCTTCCGCAGTCGTGCGAGGCCCCGGGGCGTGAGGACGGCGAACTGGCCCCGCCCGTCGGTCTCACATCTCGTCCGTCGGACCAATTCCTGCCGGTCGAGCCGGTCGACGAGGCGGGTGAGGCCGCTGACGCTGAGGGAGGCGACGTTCGCCAGGTCGCTCATCCGCAGTGACCGGTCCGGCTGCTCGGAGAGGTTCATGAGCACCGTGTACTCGGCGAGGCTCAGGCCCTCGGCCTCGAGCAGCTCGGCATCGAGCACGCGAGGGATGACCAGCACCGCGCGGGCGAGCGCGCGCCACGCCGCCTCCTCGTCCGCCGTCAGCGGTTCCACGGTGCGGGGATCGGGCATGACTCCAGTCTACCTGTTTGACAGCGCAACTACCTCGGCCTAGATTTATTTGCACGAGCAACTACTTCGGAGGTGTGGCGCGATGCCGAGAGCGGTGCGGTTCCGGCGGTACGGCGGACCGGAGGTCCTCGAGGTCGTGGACGTCGATCGCCCGAAGGTCGGTCCCGATGAGGTCCTCGTCGACGTCGTCACGGTCGCGCTCAACCCTGGCGAGATCGCCCTCAGGGAGGGCGCGTTCGACGACGTGTGGCCGGCCGACTTCCCCGAAGGGCAGGGCAACGACTTCGCCGGCATCGTCGCCGAGGTCGGTGGCGACGTGACCGGTTTCGCCCAGGGTGACGAGGTCATCGGGTTCGCGCCGCGTGCGGCGCAGGCGGAGGTCGTCGTCGTCGGCGCCGGCGCGCTGGTCGCCAAGCCGGCAGGGCTCACGTGGGAACGGGCGGCCTGCATCGCAGGGGTCGGCTCCACCGCATGGGCTGCCGTCGAGGCGGTCCAACCGCAGCGGGGCGAGACCGTCGTCGTGTCCGCGGCCGCGGGCGGTGTCGGCGTGATCGCGGCGCAGCTGGCACGCCTGCGCGGTGCGCGTGTCATCGGGACGGCAGGCAGGGGCAACGTCGCGTTCCTCCGCGATCTCGGCGTCGAGCCCGTCGAGTACGGACCCGGCCTCGCCGATCGGCTCGCCGCGGCGGCGCCGGAAGGTATCGACGCGTACCTCGACAACGTCGGTGACGGCAACGTCGACGTCGCGATCGGCCTGGGTGTTCGTCCCGTGCGGATCAACACGATCGCCGACCCCGGGGCCGCGAGGCGGCACGGCGTGCGGTCCCGTGCCCAGGTGGACGCGTCGACGCCGGAGGTGTGGGGTCACCTCGCCGCGATGGCGGCGCGTGGCGAGTTCGTCATCACGATCGCGGAGACGTACGCGCTGGACGAGGTCCGGCAGGCGTACCGCGATCTCGCCGAGCGCCACACCAGGGGTAAGCGCGTCCTTCGGATCAGACCTGCGTGAAGGCACGGTTATCGGTGGCGGTCGTCACGAGCAGCGGTGGCCGAGAACCCCGCGACAGCGGGTCGCGCCCGCACCCTGACGAGCGGCGCGGCGGAGGGCGCGACCCCGATCCCCGTCGGAACGACGCGCCAAGCAGCGACCCCGTCAACCAGCAGGCGGCGAGCTGAGGGCAGGCTCATGGCTGCCTCGAGGGGCCGACGCCTGGTGAGCGTCGTTCCAGCGCTTCCGCCACGCCCGAGTCTGGGGGGTCGGCACGTCGGGCGCAAGGCCCTATCGTCGCCACATGACCGTGTATCCCGCCGCCCTCCTCCGCTCCGCTCCTCGCTCGGTAGGCGCGTGGTGCCGGCCTCCGCTTCGAACCGCTGCGATGCTCACTGCGGAGGGCGGCTCATGACGACCGATCACATGGGCCGCACGCACCGGCTCGAGGTGTTCGACGCCGACGTCAGGGAGTGGGAGGCGACCGTCCTCGACGTCTCCGACGAGGGCGTCGTGCTCGACCGTTCCGCGTTCTATCCCGGTGGCGGCGGACAGCCGCCGGACGAGGGCGTCCTGCTCTGGGGCGGGGTCGAGACGAGGATCGTCGGTGTCCGCAAGGGTGACGACCTGTTCCTCGTCCCGCACGAGGACGATCCCGTGCCGCCGGTGGGCACGGCCGTCCGCGGGGCCGTCGCCGATGAGCGACGCAGCCTGCTGATGCGCACCCACTCCGGCCTGCACGTGCTGTGCGGCGTGGTCTTCCGCGACTACGGCGCCCTCGTCACGGGCGGCAACATGGAGCCCGGAGTCGCGCGCATGGACTTCAACCTTCCCGAGCTGCCCGACGGGTTCCGCGACCACATCGTCGAGGCGTGCAACACCGAGGTGAGCGCCGACCGCCGCATCGACACCAAGGTGCTGCCGTACGACGACGCGTTCCGGATCCCCGACATCATCCGTACGGCGACGAACCTGCTGCCGCCCGACCTCACCGAGGTGCGGATCATCGACATCGTCGGCCTCGACACCCAGGCCGACGGCGGCACGCACGTGGCGTCGACGAAGCAGATCGGCCGCATCGAGCTGGCGAAGGTCGAGAACAAGGGCAAGGGCTTCCGCCGCTGCCGCATCCGCATCGTCGACTGACAGGTTCAGCTGCGGTGCGTAGGCACGGCGCGACCAGAGGGAATGCGGCATCGCGTGGACGTGGTTGTGCCTTCAGGCCAATTCCGTCTCTCTGGCGAGGTGAAACCCGGTGCCGTCAGACCTCCGTATGCCACGACGGGTGGCGATGCTGACCGTGCACACCTCACCGCTCGACCCTCCCGGCACCGGCGACGCCGGCGGCATGAACGTCTACGTCGTCGAGGTCGCCAAGCGGCTGGCGGCGGCGGGCGTCGAGGTCGAGATCTTCACCCGGACGACGTCGAGCGAGCTGTCGCCGGTGGTCGAGTTGGCGCCTGGTGTCCTCGTGCGGCACGTGCTCGCGGGTCCGTACGAAGGACTGGCCAAGGAGAACATGCCGGCCCAGCTGTGCGCGTTCACCGTCGGCGTGCTGCGCGCCGAGGCGCGGCAGCGACCCGGTCACTACGACCTCGTGCACTCGCACTACTGGCTGTCCGGGCAGGTCGGCTGGGTGGCGAAGGAACGCTGGGGTGTCCCGCTGGTCCACACCATGCACACCATGGCCAAGGTCAAGAACCTCTCGCTCGCCGAGGGTGACCAACCGGAGCCCGAGTCCAGGGTGATCGGCGAGGCGCAGGTGGTCGAGGCGGCCGACCGGCTGGTGGCCAACACTCGCGACGAGGCCGACCATCTGGTGAGCCTGTACGGCGCCGATCCCGGCCGCACGTCCGTCGTCCACCCGGGCACGGACCTCGAGGTGTTCCGGCCGGGTTCGCGCGGTGACGCGCGCCGGCGGCTGGGGCTGCGTGACGATGCGGTGGTGCTCCTCTTCGCCGGGCGCATCCAGGCGCTGAAGGCGCCCGACGTCCTGCTCGGCGCGGCCGCGCGACTCGTCGCCCTCAGGCCGGGGTTGCGCTCACGTCTCGTCGTGGCGATCGTGGGCGGGCTCAGCGGTGCGCGCGCCGACCAGGTCGACTCGCTGGTGCGGCTGGCCGACTCCCTCGGCATCGCCGACCTCGTGCGTTTCGTCCCGCCGGTGGCGCCGCACGCGCTGCCCGACTGGTACCGCGCGGCGACGGTGACGTTGGTGCCGTCGTACAGCGAGTCGTTCGGGCTCGTCGCCGTCGAGTCGCAGGCATGTGGCACGCCGGTGGTCGCGGCGCGGGTCGGTGGCCTGCGCACCGCCGTCGCCGACGGTGTCTCCGGCGTCCTCGTCGACGGTCACGATCCCGCCGCGTACGCCGCGGCCGTGGCGAGGATCGTCGACGAGCCGCCGCGCCGCGACCGGCTGGCCGCCGGCGCGTTGCGGCACGCGGCGACCTTCTCCTGGGACACGACGGTGGCATCGCTCGTCGATGCGTACGGGGAGGCGCTGACCAGCTTCCGCGAGGGGATGCAACGCTTGTCGGCATGACTGGGCTTCCCGCCGCCCTCCTCCACGCCGCTCCTCGCTCGCTGAGCGGGTGGTCGAGGCGTGCGCTTCGGATCGCTGCGATGCTCGCTTCGGAGGACGGCTCATGACCACTCGAGCCGCGGCGTCCGCGGTGATCCGCGACGCACTGTCCGGTGCGGAGCTCGAGTGGGAGGAGTCCGAGCCGCACGCGTTCGTCGTGACGATGCCGGGTGTGCGCAAGCTCAAGACCACCTGCTCGCTCGTCGTCGGAGAGCACAGCGTGTCGGTGAACGCGTTCGTCGTCCGCGCGCCCGACGAGAACCACGAGGCGTTCTACCGGCTGCTGCTCGAGCGCAACCGGCGGGCGTACGGCGTGCACTTCGCGCTCGACGCACTCGGCGACGTCTACCTCGCCGGGCACGTGCCCACCGGCACGGTCACCGCCGACGAGGTCGACCGGGTGCTCGGCTGCGTCCTCGAATACGCCGACGACCTGTTCAACCGGCTGCTCGAGCTCGGCTTCGCCTCGGCGATCCGGCGGGAGTGGGCATGGCGGGTCGACCGCGGCGAGAGCCTCGCTAACCTGCAGGCGTTCAGGCACCTCACCGAGGAGCCGTAGCCGGAACCACCTCGATAAGCTCGCGGCATGGCGACGTTGATACTGGTTCGGCACGGCGAGAGCGTCTGGAACGCCGAAGGTCTGTTCACCGGATGGGTCGACGTCGACCTGTCGTCCACGGGCGAGGAGGAGGCGCAGCGCGCCGGTGACCTGCTCGCCGGCAACGACACGTTGCCGGACGTCGTGCACACCTCGGTGCTGCAGCGCGCGATCCGCACCGCCAACATCGCACTCGACAGCTGCGACCGGCTGTGGATCCCGGTACGCCGCAGCTGGCGGCTCAACGAGCGGCACTACGGCGCGCTCCAGGGCAAGAGCAAGGCGCAGACGCGCGAGGAGTTCGGCGACGACCAGTTCATGACCTGGCGCCGCTCGTACGACACCCCGCCGCCGCCGCTGCCCGCCGACGACGAGCTCTCGCAGGTCGGCGACCCGAGGTACGCCGCGCTGCCGTCGGAGGCGGTGCCACGCACCGAGTGCCTCGCGGACGTGCTCGTGCGCATGCTGCCGTACTGGTACGACGCCATCGTCCCCGACCTGCAGGCCGGCCACACGGTCATGGTCGCGGCGCACGGCAACTCGCTGCGCGCGCTGGTGAAGCACCTCGACGACATGAGCGAGGACGACGTCGTCGCGCTGAACATCCCCACCGGCATCCCGCTCGTCTACGAGCTCGACGACGACATGCGGGCGAAGGTCAAGGAGTACCTCGACCCCGACGCCGCCGAGGAGGCGATCGCCGCGGTCGCGGCGCAGGGCACCAAGTAGCGGGTCGCACCGGCGACCGGAGCTCGTGTATCGTTCCGGCTTAGGTCATGAGCGCCAGCGTCAAGCCCCGGCTTGCTGGCCGGCAACCCTCCTCCGCGGTGGGGTGCCCCGGGTGAGGACCTGGCCCGGCACACCAGTGCCGGACAAGCGCGGATCCCACCGGCGCGGCACAGGCACGGCACCAAGGGGTCCCTGACCCGGAGGTACACCGTGACCGCCCTGCTCGACTCGTCCTACGTCGCCCCCACCGAGGCGCCGACCTCTCACCGCGCCGGACTCGCCCTGGTGCCGTCCGCCCGCACCGAGCCCGTGGTCGTCGGCGGCGACCTGCCCGTCCCGCTGGTGACCGGCGGCCGGGTGCCGTACGCCAACCTCGACCACGCGGCGAGCGCGCCCGCGCTGCAGGCGGTCCGCGACGCGGTCGACGCGTTCCTGCCCTGGTACGCGAGCGTGCACCGCGGTGCCGGCTTCGCCTCGCAGGTCTCGACCCGGGTGTACGAGCAGAGCCGCGAGGTGGTGCGGAGGTTCGTCGGCGGCCGTGCCGACGACGCGGTCGTCTTCACGAGGAACACGACCGACGCCGTCAACCTGCTCTCGCGCTGCCTGCCCGCCGGCACGCATGTCGTCGCGTTCGAGACCGAGCACCATGCCGACCTGCTGCCGTGGCGGAACCACCCGCTCACCCAGCTCATCGCGCCGAGCAGTCCCGCCGACGCGGTCGCGAAGGTCGGTCTCGCGCTCGGCTCGCTGCCCACCGGCGCGCTCGTCTGCGTCACCGGCGCGTCGAACGTCACCGGCGAGCTGTGGCCGGTCGCGGAGATCGTGCGGGTGGCGCGCAGGTACGGCGCGCGTGTCCTCCTCGACGCCGCGCAGTTGCTGCCGCACCGCGACGTCGACGTCGCGGCGCTCGGCGTCGACTACGTCGCGTTCTCCGGCCACAAGCTGTACGCGCCGTACGGCGCCGGCGCGCTCGTCGGCCGTGCCGACTGGCTGGAGGCCGCCGAGCCGTACCTCGCGGGCGGCGGTGCGTCGCGGTCCGTCGAGTCGGGGTCGGTGCGCTGGCAGGACCTGCCGGAGCGGCAGGAGGCGGGGTCGCCGAACGTCGTCGGGGCGTACGCGCTGGCGGTGGCGTGTACGACGCTGTCGCAAGACCGCCGCAGGCAGTCAGCACTGACCGCGGCGGGCCGGCACGCGTCGAGCCTTCGCGAGGACGAGCTGGCGGCGCGGCTGCGCGACGGGCTGGCGCGCCTGCCGGGCGTCCACGTGCTCTCGCTGTTCGGCGACGAGCACCCGAGGGTCGGCACGATCGCGTTCGCCGTCGACGGGGTCGACGCCGGCTGGCTCGCCGCGGTGCTGTCCGCCGAGTACGGCATCGGCGTCCGCGACGGCCTGTTCTGCGCGCACCTGCTGACCAGGCGGCTCCTCCGCCGTGCCGGCGACGGCGCCGGCACGAGCGCCCTGCGGGCCAGCCTCGGCCTCGCGACCACGGCCGAGCACGTCGACCGGCTCGTCGACGCGCTGCGCGAGATCACGGCGCGGGGACCGCGATGGGACTACGCCGTCCGCGACGGCAAGTGGGCGCCGACGCCCGACCCGCGACCGCTACCCACCCTGCCGTACATACTGTGAGTGATGCGGGGATCGCCCTACGTGACGGTTGTTCCCGCATTTCGGCACGCCACCCGCACGATGCCAGCATTCCCTCGTCGTTAACCGTTCGTTCACCCTCACTGGGTCGGCGTGTCACCGGCGCTTCTTAGCGTCAGGCAGCGTGAGGACATCGAAAAGACTGAACAAGTACGCCGCCGGCGGCGCCCTGGTACTCGCGGGGGTGCTTGCCCTTACGGCATGCGGCAGAGACCCAGAAGCAGGCGGCGGCAGCGACCAGGCCCCGTCCGCGAGTGCGGCCGACTGCGCCGAAGGAAGCCTGAACGCATCGGGCTCCTCTGCACAGGCCAACGCCATGACCGAATGGGTCAAGGCCTACCAGGCGTCGTGCTCCGGCGCGACCATCAACTACCAGTCGAACGGTTCTGGCGCGGGCGTCGAGCAGTTCATCCAGGGCAACACCGGGTTCGCGGGTTCGGACTCGGCGCTCAAGGAGGACGAGACGCCGAAGGCGACCGAGCGGTGCGAGGGCAACACGCCCATCAACCTGCCGATGGTCGTCGGGCCGATCTCCGTCGTCTACAAGCTCGAGGGTGTCGACAACCTCCAGCTGTCGCCGGAGACGCTCGCCAAGATCTTCGCCAACAAGGTGAAGAAGTGGAACGACCCGGCGATCAAGAAGGACAACCCGGACGCCACGCTGCCGGCGACGCCGATCCAGACGTTCCACCGCAGCGACAGCTCCGGCACCACGGACAACTTCACCAAGTACCTGTCGTCCGCGGCGTCGAAGGACTGGACCTTCGAGAACGACAAGGTCTGGAAGGCACCCGGCGGTCAGGGCTCGAAGGGCTCCGAGGGCATCGCGAGCTCGCTGAAGGACACCGAGGGCGCGATCAGCTACGTCGAGCTCTCGTACGCCGAGAACTCGGAGCTGTCGCAGGCCAAGGTCAAGAACGCCGCGGGCGAGTTCGTCGAGCTCACCGGTGAGTCGGCAGCCGCGACGGTCGCCTCGGCGAAGGTCGTCGGCAGCGGCAACGACCTCGCGCTCGAGATCGACTACAACACCAAGGCGGCGGAGGCCTACCCGATCGTCCTGGTGACGTACGAGATCACCTGCGAGAAGGGCCTGCCGGCCGACCAGGTCGACCTGGTGAAGGGCTTCCTGACCTACGCCTCCAGCCAGAAGGGTCAGGACTCCCTGTCCGACCTCGGCTACGCCCCCCTGCCCGACGAGGTCGCGGGCAAGGTTCGCCAGGCCGTCAAAGCCATCGCCTGATGACCCTGCTCGCACGACGTCCGTACCGCTCCACCGTGGTGCCACCACGGTGGAGCGGTCGGGCGACCGCGACATACCTCGGTAGGGAGGCGACGTAATGGCGGCGTCCGTGCTCTTCCGTGACCAGACCTCCGCCGCCGCACAGCGGGGCGGCGGTGGCGCCCGGCTCTCCGGAGACCGGGCGTTCCGCATGCTGGTGCGCCTGTCCGGCGTCTTCGTGCTGGTCATCATGGCGGCGATCACGGCGTTCCTCATCGCCCAGGCGATCCCCGCGCTGCGCGCCGACACGGCGAACTTCTTCACCGAGACGACCTGGTTCCCCGACTCGACGCCCAGCGTCTTCGGCGTCGCGGCGCTCACCTGGGGGACGATCGTGTCCAGTGTCGTGGCGCTCGCCATCGCCACACCGATCGCGATCGCCGTGGCCCTGTTCACGACGCGCTACGCCACCGGGACGGTCGGACGCATGCTCGGCTACGCCGTCGACCTGCTGTCCGCCGTACCCAGCGTCGTGTTCGGCCTGTGGGGCGTCCAGTTCCTCGTCCCGGCGCTCAACCCGGTCCAGAACTTCATCTCCACGGTGCTGGGCTGGATCCCGCTGTTCCGAGCCGACATCGTGGGCCGCTCGCTGTTCGTGGCCGGCATCGTCCTCGCCGTGATGATCCTGCCGACGATCGCTGCGCTGTCGCGCGAGGTGCTGAGCCGCGTACCGAAGACGCAGATCGAGGCGGCGCAGGCGCTCGGCGCGACGCGGTGGGAGACCATCAAGATGGCCGTCCTGCCCAACGCCAAGCGCGGCATCGTGTCGGCCTCGATGCTCGGACTCGGCCGGGCTCTCGGCGAGACGATCGCCGTCGCGCTGGTGCTCTCGTCCAGCTACGTCGTGAGCCTGCAGATCCTGGAGCCCGGCGGTGCGACGTTCGCCGCCAACATCGCCAACTCCTTCGGCGAGGCCGGAACCGTCGGCCGGGGCGCGCTGATCGCCTCGGGTCTGGTGCTCTTCGTCATCACGTTCGCGGTGAACGGTCTCGCCCGGGTGCTGCAGATCACGTCCAAGAAGAAGAAGGCCGACCGATGAACGGGCGCGTGGACCGATGACCGCCGCCGACACGGATCTACGGCCGCGGATCAGCCCGGTCACGATCCGTCCGTCGCTCGGTCGCAGGGTCCGCGACAGGGGCGCGACGATCGCGATCTACACCGCGGTCTTCGTCGCGCTCGCGCCGCTGGTCGCGGTGCTCTGGGCGGTCGTCAGCAAGGGCATGGACCGCCTCGACCTGGACTTCCTCACCTACTCGATGCGGGGGCTCGGGGCGCAGGACATCGGCGGCGGGGCGTACCACGCGATCGTCGGCACGGCCCAGCAGGTCGGCCTGGCGAGCCTGATGTCCGTTCCGCTCGGCGTCCTCGTCGCGATCTACCTCGTCGAGTACGGCAGGAACAGCCAGCTCGCGCGCACGGTCAGCTTCGTCGTCGACGTCATGACGGGCATCCCGTCGATCGTCGCCGGCCTGTTCGTCCTCGCGTTCTGGGTGCTCGCGCTCGGCCGCGGGTTCTCCGGGTTCGCGGGCGCGATCGCGCTGGCGCTGCTGATGCTGCCGGTCGTCGTCCGCTCGTCGGAGGAGATGTTCCGGCTCGTCCCCGACGATCTGAGGGAGGCGGCTCTCGCCCTCGGCGTGCCCCGCTGGCTCGTCATCTGTCGGGTGGTGGTGCCGACCGCGGCGGCCGGTCTGGTGACGGGCCTGATGCTCGCGGTGGCGCGGGTGACCGGCGAGACGGCGCCATTGCTGCTCACGGTGTTCTTCACGGACTCGATCAACGTCGACCCGTTCCACGGTCCCCAGATCGGCCTCGCCCAGTACGTCTTCGACCAGGCGATCCGGCCGTCCGACGCCGCCGTCACCAGGGCGTGGGCCGGAGCACTGACGCTCATGGTCGGCGTCATCCTGCTGAACGTCGCCGCCCGGCTGCTCGCTCGATGGAAGGCCCCGAAGGTACACCAGCACTGATGCGTACTCCTGACGAGATGACGAAGACGACGAGCCCGGAGGTGCGGCCGTGAGCACCACGCCTGACCAGATCGTGAGCCCGCACGAGGACTCGAACGGCTCGACGCCGGCACGACGCACGCCCGGCGGCACCCGCGTCGAGATCAACGGCCTAACGGCGTACTACGGCTCGCGCGCCGCGGTCACCGACGTCACCCTGACCGTCGAGCCGCAGTCGGTGCACGCGTTCATCGGTCCGTCGGGCTGCGGCAAGTCGACCGTGCTGCGGGCGATCAACCGGATGCACGAAGAGATCCCCGGCGCGCGCATCGAGGGCACGATCACCATCGACGGCGTCGACGTGTACGGCCCCGGCGTCGACGCGACCTCGGTACGCCGTGCCGTCGGCATGGTGTTCCAGAAGGCCAACCCGTTCCCGACGATGTCGATCTACGACAACGTCGTCGCAGGGCTGAGGCTCGTCGGCCGCAACGGCAGGCGCAAGGGCGGTTACGACGAGGTCGTGGAGCGGGCCCTGCGCCGGACGAACCTCTGGGACGAGGTCAAGGACCGCCTGCAGAAGCCAGGATCGGCGCTGTCCGGCGGGCAGCAGCAGCGGCTCTGCATCGCGCGGGCGATCGCGGTGGAGCCCGAGGTCGTCCTGATGGACGAGCCCTGCTCCGCGCTCGACCCGATCTCGACGCTGGCGATCGAGGACCTGATCGCCGAGCTGAAGGAGCAGTACACGATCATCATCGTCACCCACAACATGCAGCAGGCCTCGCGGGTGAGCGACGTGACCGCGTTCTTCTCCGTCCCGGGCCCCGGCATGCCGGGCACCCTCATCGAGGTCGACGACACCAAGACGATGTTCCAGACCCCGTCGCAGAAGGCGACCGAGGACTACATCACCGGCCGCGTCGGCTGACTCCGCCACTGCGAACCTCTGGGAGCGCACCCGTGAGGGGCACCCTCACCGTGCCGGGGGACGGTGAGGGTGCCGTTCACGTGTTGTGGCCAGTGCGTGGTCGGCGATGTCGGCGGCAAGCGTGCGGCCGGCTCTCGCGATCGCGCCCTCGGCGTCGTACGCCGGGTCGTAGGCGGTCAGTGCCGCGGCCACTACGCGGAACCGGGCGAAGACCTCGGCGACCAGCCGGCGGAGCCGCTCGAGGCCGAGCCCGCCGGGCGCGGCGTAGGCGTTCGCGATACCGACGCGGGTGTCGAGGCTGTCGAGGTCGATGTGCAGGTAGGCGTCGCCCGTGCGCGCCCGCAGGTTCGTGAGGGAGGCGGTCAGGTCGGCGTCGGAGAAGTCGCCGCCGCGCAGCAGGGTGACGTGCGAGGCGTCCAGTGCCCGTTGCTGGACGGGCGTGATGTCGCGCACCGCGGCGAGCACGACGTCGCGCTCGTCCACCGGGCGTAGCCCGGGGATCGACTCGCGGAGCGCGCGCCAGCCCGAGCCGGTGAGCAGCCGCAGGCCCATGCTGTCGAGCGAGCCCGAGTCGCTGTCGTCGACGGTGTCGAAGTCGGGATGGGCGTCGCACCAGACGACCCCGACCGGGTGGATGCCGGTACCGGCGACCGTGCCCAGGCAGGAGTTGCAGTCGCCGGCGAGGACCAGTGGGAACGCCCCGGCGGCCACGGTGTCGGCGACCGACTCGGCGAGCCGACGGACGCCCGTGAACACGCGGTCCGCCTCGGGGAGGCCGGGCTCGGGGTGCCGGCATCTCCCGCACGGTCGTACGCCAGCCGCGCGCGCCGAGGTCGCGCACGAGCACACCGTCGCCGAGCAGGGCCCGGGGTCCACGCGCCCTGGCCAGGTCGGCGAGGCCGTCGTGGTACGGGACGCAGTGCACGACGAGCGAAGGCTCGCTCGCCGTGCACTGGTTTCTCGTCGTCATGACGGTGCCGTCAGGACCTGGCGCAGCTGGGCGGGTAGACGGGTTCCACCCGCTCGGCGGCGGCGTCGGCCCGGGCGGCGAGCGTGCGCAGCGCGCCCGCCAGGGACGTGCGCCAGCGCCTCGCCGGGGCGGTGGTGCGCTCGCGCGGCCGGTCGTCGGTCACGACCGGGGCGTTCGGGAGCGCGGACTGGGCGTCGCTGCGGGTCTTGTCGATCGCAAGGACGAAGCCGACGGGCATCATGAGGGTCGCTCCTCTCGGTGGGGTCGATCGGTGGTCGGGGGCGGGCCGCTCGAGCCGCGCGTGACGAGCTCGACGGGGATCACGACCTGGCGGTCGGCGGGATCGGACGGCCATTCGAGCAGCAGCCGGCCGGCCTCGCGGCCCTTACGCCGGCCGTCCTGCCTGATGGTGGTGAGTCCGGCGGCGGCCGCCTGCGGGATGTCGTCGAAGCCGACGACGGACACGTCGTCACCCGCGCGCAGGTCGCACTCGCCGAGCGCCGACAGCGCGCCGAGGGCGAGCAGGTCGGTCATCCCGAGCACGCCGGTGGGGCGTGGAGTCAGGTCGAGCAGCGTCCGCATCGCCGCGTTGCCCGCCTCGACGGTGTTGCCCTGCACGCGGACGAACTGCACGCTGTCCGGGCTCAGCCCGGCCTTGCGGGCGGCGGCGAAGTACCCCTGGAGGCGGCTTCGCGCGTCGCTGTCGGTGTAGGTCTCGAGGATCGTCTCGTCGATCGGGCCGACGTGGCCGTCCGGCAGCGAGCAGTCGGCGATCACGCCGAGCTGTCGGTGGCCCAGCCCGACCAGGTGGTCCGTCGCGTCGACGGCCGCGGCGTAGTCGTCGATCGCGGCGTAGGCGGCCAAGGGGTCGTTCACGATCCGCGACTGCACCACGGGGAGCCGCCGGCGCCGGATCGCCTGCAGCGCGGCGTCGTCGTCGGCCACGCAGTACACGCAGAAGCCGTCGACGATCGCGCCCGCGGCGGTGTCGACGCCAGACCTCTGGAGCAGGGAGGTGAGCAGCAGACCGCTGCCGTGCTCTTCCGCCTGCTCCGCGATGCCGTGCAGGAACGCGAGCGCGAACGGGTCGGACAGGATGTAGCCGAGGGTCTCGGTGAAGAGCAGCCCGACCGTGCCCGCCTTGCCCCTGCGCAGCGTGCGCGCCGCGGCGTCGGGGCCCGCGTAGCCGAACCGCTCGGCCGCGCCGAGGATCCGCTCGCGCAGCGCGGGCGCCAGCTGGTCGGGTCGGCTGTAGGCGTTGGACACCGTCGTGCGGGAGACGCCGAGCTCGTCGGCGATCGTCTGCAGGGTGACCCGTGCCATGACCCCTCCTCCCGACTCCCAGTCGTCTGTATCGATCAAGTCTTTATCGATACAGTAACCCCGTCGGCGGGAGCCGTCAACCGGAGATCCGGGCGTTAGGCTCTCCGTCGTGACCGTTCTGGAGGACCTCGAACCGAGGCTCGCCGCCGTGCCCGGCCGGGTGTCCGTCTGGTGCGGGCCGGTCGGCGGACCGCCCGCGTACGCCCGGCAGGCCGGCGAGACCCACTACGCCGCGAGCACGATGAAGCTGGCGGTGCTGCTGGCCGCCCACCGGCTCGCCGACCGGGGTGTGCTCGACCTCGACGAGCGGCTCCTGGTGCACGCCGACTTCCCGTCCCGTGTCGGCACGGGACGCTTCACGATGGAGCGCGACGAAGACGGCGACAAGGAGGCGTGGGACCAGGTCGGGAGGCCGGTCCCCGTTGGCTGGCTGCTGCGGCGGATGATCGTGCGTTCCGGCAACCTGGCGACCAACCTGGTCCTGGAGCGCATCGGCTTCGACGCCGTCGCCGAGGCCTGGCAGGTCTGCGGGGCGACGGCGAGCACGGTGGCGCGGCTGCTCGAGGACACCGCGGCGAACGGCGAGGAGATCCGCAACCTCGTCACCGCCGCCGACCTCGCCGCGGTGCTCGGCGCCGTCGCGCTCGACCGGGTGGCGTCGCCCGCGGCCTGCGCGGCGATCAGGGAGCTGCTGGCGGAGAACGAGTTCAACCCCGACGTCCCCGCCGGGCTGCCGGCCGGCACGAAGGTCGCGCACAAGAACGGCTGGGTGACGGGGATCAGGCACGACGCCGCCCTCGTGACCCCGGACGACCCGCGCCGTACGTCCTCGTGGTCTGCACGACCAGCGAGCTCACGAACGACGATGCGTGCGCGCTGGTCGCCGAGGTGGCCGCGGCCTCGTGGCGCGACCGCGGCTGACGCGGGTCGGAGCGGCTCTAGGAGGCTCTAGCCCACCGCGCGGGCGGGCCAGGTGCCGGTCACCAGGTAGACCACCCGGCGGGCGGCCGAGACCGCGTGGTCGGCGTACCGCTCGAGGTAGCGGCCGATCAGGGTGACGTCGACGGCGCCCTCGATGCCGTACGACCACTGCGGCGAGAGCAGGGCGACGAAGATCTGCCGCAGCAGGGCGTCCATCTCGTCGTCCGCGGTCTCCAGCTGTAGGGCGACCGCGATGTCGTTCTCGCTGATGACCTGCTCGAGGTAGGACGTCATCCGGGAGGCGGCGACCGCCATCTGCTGGACCGTGTCGCGCACCAGCGGCGGGATCGCGCCGTCCGGGTAGCGGCGGCGGTTGACCTCGGCGACGTGGACGGCGAGGTCGCCCATCCGCTCGAGATCGGCGCTCAGCCGGACGGCCGTGACGATCACCCGCAGGTCGCTCGCGACCGGCTGCTGCCGCGCGAGCAGCTCGTACGACGCCTCCTCGACCAGCAGCTGGATCTGGTCGACCCGGTTGTCACCCTCGATGACCTGTTCGGCCAGCGCGCCGTCGACCTCGAGCAGTGCGGTGGTGGCGTTGTCCATCGCTACGCGGACCAGTCCGGTCATCTGGACGAGGTCGGCGCGCAGCGATTCCAACGACTCGTGATAGGCGTCGCGCATGCTGGTCAGCGTCTCAGCGGCGAGGGAACCGATGACGACGCCGCCGTGAACGGCGGGTGAACCCGCGGGCGGGTCGCCGAAACCCCAGGTCGTGGCCGTACGATCGAGTGGTGGACGCGGAACTCGCGCTCGGATTGGGTGCTGCCCTGGGTCTGCTCGTCGGGGTGGGCGCCGTGCTCGCCGTCCGCGTGAGCGAGCGGCTCCAGCACGGGCGTCCCGGCGACGACGTCGACGAGGGGCCCCAGGTGCCGCCCGGCGTCGCGTCCGTCCTCTCCGTCCTGCCGTGGTCGGCGGTGGTCCTCGACGCCGAGGACCACGTGCTCCGCTCGAGTGCGGCCGCGCGGGCACGCGGCCTCGTCGAGCAGGACCGCGTCCGCGTGCCCGGCCTGCTCGCGCTCGCCCGCCTCGTCCGCCGCGACGGCGCGATCAGGTCAGAGGAGATCGAGCTGTCCGGACAGCTGTTCAACGTCCACGTCGCACCGATCGGCGGCACCGGCTCCGCGGGCACGGTTCTCGTGCTCGCCGAGGACCTCACCGAGGTGCGCCGGGTCGAGGACGTCCGGCGCGACTTCGTCGCCAACGTCAGCCACGAGCTCAAGACCCCGGTGGGGGCGCTCGCCCTGCTCGCCGACACGGTCGACGCCGCCGCCGACGACCCCGAGGCCGTGCACCACTTCGCGGCGCGCATGCGCACCGAGTCGCAGCGGCTCAGCCAGATGGTTCAGGAGATCGTCCTGCTGTCGCGGCTGCAGGGCGGGACGTCGCTGGCCCAGCCGGTGCCGCTCGAGGTGTCCGCGGTCGTCACCGAGGCCATCGACAGGTGCGGGCTGCACGCGACCGCCAAGAACATCGACGTCACCGTCTTCGGGGTCGACGACCTGCGGGTGGTCGGCGACGACGAGCTGCTCACCGTCGCCCTGCGCAACATCATCGACAACGCGATCGCGTACAGCCCCGAGGGCACGCGGGTCAGCGTGCGCGGCCGGCGCGACGGCAGCCACGTCGAGGTGTCGGTGAGCGACCAGGGCATCGGCATCCCCGCGGCCGACCAGAAGCGGATCTTCGAGCGCTTCTACCGGGTCGACCCGGCGCGGTCGAGAGCGACCGGCGGGACGGGCCTCGGCCTGGCGATCGTCAAGCACGTGATGTCCAACCACGGGGGTGAGGTACGGGTCTGGAGCCGCGAACGGCTCGGCTCGACGTTCACCCTCCGGCTGCCCAGGCACCTCGAGGCGCCGCGGTTGGTCGAGTCCACCGAATACGTCCAGACGGCAACGACGCCGACCACGTCTGCGAGCGATGGACGCGGTCGCATTGCAGAACTGAACGGAGAGGTTGCGCGATGACACGGATCCTCGTGGTCGAGGACGAGGAGTCGTACAGCGAGGCTCTGACCTACCTGCTGAAGAAGGAGGGCTACGAGGTACTCGCCGCGGACACCGGCACCGGTGCGCTGGCGGAGTTCGAGCGCTCCGGCGCCGACCTGGTGCTGCTCGACCTGATGTTGCCCGGCGTGTCGGGCACCGAGGTGTGCCGCGAGATCCGCAAGCGGTCGTCGGTGCCGATCATCATGATCACCGCGAAGGACAGCGAGGTCGACAAGGTCGTCGGGCTGGAGCTCGGTGCTGACGACTACGTCACCAAGCCGTACTCGGCACGCGAGCTCGTCGCCCGTGTCCGGGCGGTGCTGCGCAGGCGCGCGGAACCCGAGGAGCTCGTGCCGCCGACGCTGGAGTCGGGGCCGGTCCGGATGGACGTCGACCGGCACCTGGTGACCGTCGGCGGCGGGCACGTGCAGCTGCCGCTGAAGGAGTTCGAGCTGCTCGAGCTGCTGCTGCGCAACGCGGGACGCGTCCTCACCCGGGCGCAGCTCATCGACCGGATCTGGGGCAGCGACTACGTCGGCGACACCAAGACGCTCGACGTGCACGTGAAGCGGCTGCGCTCGAAGGTCGAGCCCGACCCGGGCAACCCGCGCTACATCGTCACCGTGCGAGGGCTGGGCTACAAGTTCGAGCCCTGAGGGTCACTCGCCGGTCGGCGACGTCTCCTCGCCCGGAGTCGGTGACTCCTCGCCGGGCGCCGGTGTCTCCGATGCGCCGGACGCCGGCGCGGGCGACAGGCTCGACCGGTAGGCGGTCCGTGGGTTGACGGGCAGGTCGAGCGTGATGTCGCCTGCGCGCTGGAAGGTCAGCGTCACCGACACGACGGCGCCGTTGTCGGTCTCCTCGTCGAGCTTCGTGAGCGTGATCGTGTTGGACGAGTACGGCGGCTGCCCGACCTGCACAGCGTCGCCGCCGGTGACCGTCGGGTCGGTTGGCGGGAGGTCGAGAGTCGACCCGCCGGAGCCCGACGCGATCACCGTGTCGTCGGCGGCCGGCGACGAGGCGTCGATCAGCCGGTCGGCGCGCGAGGACTGGTTGACGAGCGTGAGGTAGACGGCGGCGTTCCCGTCCTTGGGGTAGGCCGGCTCGTCCGGTGCGGGGCCGAGCACGTACGCGTGCCTGATGGCGATCGGCGACGTGCCGCCGACGGCGGGGTGGTTCACCGCGTCACGGGGCTTCATCGACGGAGAGGTGTAGGGCTCGAACCCGGCGCCGCATCCGGTGACGGCCACCGCGGCCACCGACGCGACGAGGGCTATCCGCAGGGCTGCGCTTCGGCTCACGCCGAGAGCGTACCGGGCGCCCGATCGGCGGCCACGCGATGGTCCATAGTGCTCTGGTGGAGGAGATCGGTGTGGGACCGCACCCGTCGCCCTGGCCGGACGATCCGCGGTACGACAGGCGGCTGCTCGCCGAGGGTGACCGGCGCAACGTCGTCGACCGGTACCGCTACTGGACCAACGAGGCCATCGTCGCCGACCTCGACACGCGCCGGCATCCGTTCCACGTGGCGGTCGAGAACTGGTCGCACGACTTCAACATCGGCTCCGTCGTCCGTACGGCGAACGCGTTCCTCGCCGAGGCCGTGCACATCGTCGGTCGCCGCCGGTGGAACCGGCGCGGCGCGATGGTCACCGACAGGTACCAGCACGTCAGGCACCACGAGACCGTCGAGGCCCTCGTCACGTGGGCGGCGGACGCCCGCCTGTCGCTCATCGGCGTCGACAACCTGCCGGGCGCGGTGCCGCTGGAGACCTACCCACTGCCGCGAGCGTGCGTCCTCGTGTTCGGGCAGGAGGGACCCGGGCTGTCCGAGCCGGTGCGAGCGGCGTGCGAGGCCGTGCTGTCGATCGCGCAGTACGGCTCGACGAGGTCGATCAACGCGGGCGCGGCGGCCGCCATCGCGATGCACGCCTGGATCAGGCAGCACGCCGCCGGCGGCTAGGTGTACCCGCTAGGGATGCGCTGATCAATGAGCCATTCCCGGGATGACCCGGCCTTCGGACGCTCGCGGTGGTTCCCGAACGGCTGCCGGGTTCTCTGCCGAGCCCCCTTGACCCCGGCTCGGGGGTCTGCGGGGCGGTTTCGGGCAG